>JBFHWF010000015.1:0-38522 GCA_041589175.1 Gammaproteobacteria bacterium | reverse complement strand
GCGGTGAAGCTATTACCTGACGTGTCTGTCCCTGTCACGCTTGCAGTGGCATTGCCATCGGTGAGTGAACCGACATCTGTGGCGGGTACTGTCACACTGAAAGTTGAATTATCGGCATTAACAGTGGTGCTATAAGTGTTACCACCAATCACGACATTCACTGCATCACCCGCTGCCGCATCACCGCCAACCGTACCATTAATCACCAGATCGCTACCGGATTCAATGGCGTTAATAATATCGTCACCGGCAATCACGCCAAGGGCGACTGTTGCTGATGCTGTGGTATCTACCGTAAATGAGCGAGAAGTATTCGCGGTGAAACTATTGCCGGCAGTATCAGTGCCGACGACCGTTGCTGTGGCATTACCATCAGATAACAAACCAACATTTGCAGCTGGAATCGTTACGCTAAAGGTTGCATTGTCCGCATTGACCGTTGTCGAGTAGGTATTACCCCCAATGACAACATCGACGGTATCACCGGCTGACGCATCACCGCCAACCGTACCAGTAATCACCAGGTCACTGCCGGATTCAACGGCGTTAATAATATCGTCACCCGCAATCACGCCCAGGGCGATGGTTGCTGATGCTGTGGTATCAACCGTAAATGAACGAGAAGTATTCGCGGTGAAGCTATTGCCTGCATTATCAGCACCTGTCACGCTTGCAGTGGCGTTGCCATCGGTGAGTGAACCGACATCTGTGGCGGGTACTGTCACACTAAAGGATGTGTTGTCGGCATTAACGGTAGTGCTATAGGTATTACCGCCAATAACGACAGTTACGGCATCACCCGCTGCAGCATCACCACCGACGATACCATTGATAACCAGATCACTACCTGATTCGACAGCATTGATAATGTCGTCACCCGCTATAACACCCAGCGCAATCGTGGCACTGGACGTTGTATCAACGGTATAGGCACGGTTGATACTGGTACTGAATGCATTACCTGCGCTATCAGAGCCTGAAACGCTTGCAGTAGCATCTCCATTTGTCAGAGACGATACATTCGCGGCTGGTATCGTCACACTGAAACTTGTATTGTCTGCATTAACCGTTGTGCTGTAGTCATTACCACCAATATTGACGATTACTGTATCGCCCGCAGATGCATCACCACCCACTGTACCGGTTATAACAAGATCTGCGCCCGATTCTGCAGCGTTGATAATATCATCACCTGCAATAACATTAAGTGCTATCGTAGCGCTCGCGCTGGTATCGACGGTGTAGGCACGGTTAATGCTCGCTGAAAACAAGTTCCCTGAGCTATCACTACCCGTCACAGATGCACTTACATTTCCATCTGATAGCGATGCAACGTTTGCAGCTGGAATCGTGACACTAAAACTGCTGTTATCGGCATTTACCGTGGTACCATAATTCATACCACCAATATTAACCGTTATATTGTCACCGGCTGCTGCATCACCGCCCACCGTTCCACTGATTATCAGATCAGAGCCAGATTCTGTTGCATTAATAATATCATCGCCGGCAATTACATTAAGCGCAATTGTTGCACTCGCAGTCGTATCGATTGTATATGAACGGGATGTATTTTGTGAGAAGCTATTGCCCGCCGCGTCATCACCCGTCACTGTCGCTGTTACTGTACCATCGGACAAAGCACCGACACTGGCAGCAGGAACCGTTACATTGAAAGTTGCATTATCAGCATTCACGATGGTGCTGTATGTATTACCACCAATTACGACATCAACGGCATCACCGGCTGCCGCATCACCACCAACCGTGCCACTAATGACCAGATCATTGCCTGATTCAACGGCATTAATAATGTCGTCACCCGCAACTGGATTCAGAGCTATTGTTGCACTAGCTGTGGTATCAACAGTATACGAACGCATTGTATTCGCAGTGAATGGGTTACCCGCACTATCCGTACCGTTCACTGTTGCAGTCGCATTACCATCAGATAACGTAGTTACCGCCGAAGATGGAATCGTTACACTAAAAGTAGAATGATCTGCATTGACTGTAGTCGCATAGTTAGTTCCGCCAATGTTTATCGTTACACTATCACCGGCTTCTGCATCTCCGCCAACCGTACCGCTAACAACAAGATCACTGCCTGATTCAATGGCGTTAATAATGTCATCACCCGCAATCACCCCCAGGGCGACTGTTGCTGATGCCGTGGTATCAACCGTAAATGAACGAGAAGTATTCGCGGTGAAGCTATTGCCTGACGTATCTGTCCCTGTCACGCTTGCAGTGGCATTGCCATCGGTGAGTGAACCGACATCTGTGGCGGGTACTGTCACACTAAAAGTTGAATCATCGGCATTAACAGTGGTGCTATAGGTGCTACCGCCGATCACGACTGTAACAGTATCACCGGCTGACGCATCACCGCCAACCGTACCAGTAATCACCAGATCACTGCCGGATTCAACCGCATTAATAATATCGTCACCGGCAATCACACCCAGTGCGACTGTTGCAGATGCTGTGGTATCGACGGTGTATGCACGTGAGGTACTTGCTGTGAAATTATTGCCTGCAGTATCAGTGCCAGTGACCGTTGCTGTGGCATTACCATCGGCGAGTAAGCCAACATTGGCAGCTGGTATATTCACACTGAACGTCGCATTATCGGCATTCACAGTAGTGGTATAGGTATTACCCCCAATGATAACGCTGACCATGTCACCGAATGCCGCATCGCCACCGACTGTTCCAGTTATGATTAGATCAGATGCAGATTCAGTTGCATTTATAATGTCGTCACCCGCAATAACGTTCAGGGCGACTGTTGCACTTGTGGTGGTATCTACGGTAAAGCTACGTGATGCATTAGCAGAGAAACTATTACCTGCATTATCGGTACCTGACACTGTCGCTGTGGCTGTACCACCTGACAGACTTCCTACATCAATAGCTGGAACCGTTACGCTAAACGTAACATTATCGGCGTTGACAGTGGTGTTGTAGGCATTTCCTCCGATCACGACAGAGACTGGATCACCCGCCGCCGCATCGCCACCTACCGTGCCATTAATAACCAGATCAGAACCTGATTCAACCGCGTTAATAATATCGTCCGCAGCAATAACATCTATGGCTACTGTTGCATTCGCTGTTGTATCAACGGTGAAGGCACGAAGCGTATTTGCGACAAATGAATTACCTGCATTATCAAACCCGCTAACTGAAGCCGTTGCATTACCATCGACCAGCGCACCAGCAGAAACAGCCGGAACAGTCACGCTAAATGTTGCGTTGTCGGCATTAACGGTGGTGCTATAGGTATTACCACCAATTACCACGTTAACCGTATCACCAGCTGCAGCGTCGCCACCGACTGTGCCACTAATTAGCAGATCTGTACCAGATTCAGCGGCATTGATAATATCGTCACCTGCTATCGGGTTCAGAGCAACTGTCGCACTTGCTGTCGTATCAACCGAATAGGCACGTGATGTATTTGCTGAGAATGTGTTACCCGCATTATCAGTACCTGACACAGTTGCAGTTGCATTACCATCAGTTAACGAGCTGACATCAGCTGCAGGGACAGTCACACTGAAGGTAGTATTATCAGCATTAACAGTAGAACTGTAAGTATTACCACCTATAACAACATCGACCGTATCACCTGCTGCCGCATCTCCACCAACCGTACCGCTAATCGTCAAATCAGCTGTCGACTCGACCGCATTAATAATGTCATCTACAGCGAGCGGTGCGAGTGCAACTGTTGCACTCGCATTTGTGTCAACGATGTATGCTCGAATGGTATTCGCGCTATAAGGGTTACCAGCACCATCAGAACCGCTAACGGATGCTGTTGCATTGCCATCTGTAATCGCCGCCACATTTGCAGCAGGAATTGTAATGCTAAAGTTTGTATTATCGGGATCTACGGTTGTGGTGTAGTCATTGCCACCGATATTTACTATCACGATATCACCTGCAGTCGCATCACCGCCCACTGTTCCCGTGATCGTAAGGTCAGTAGTAGATTCAACCGAGTTGATAATGTCGTCGCCTGCGATAACATTTAGTGCAATAGATGCAGATGCAGTTGTATTAACTGTGTGAGTCGACGTTACAGTTGCAATAAAGGGGTTTCCCGCACTGTCACTGCCGGTAACAGTTACATCAAATACTGTTTGTGCAGCGAGATCAGAGCCTGCAACATTGATATTGAATGTATTGTCTGCTGCAACCGTTCCACTATAACTTCTACCATTAATCGTGAAACTGACCGTGTCACCCTGACCTGCGTCTCCTGATACAGCACCACTAACCACTATGGTTCCTGCTGCTTCACCTGCATTTACAATATCATCAGCGGTAATATCATTGACCGTGATCGATGCGGATGCAGTTGTATCAATAGAATAGTTTGCTGTTGCAGTTGCCGTATAAAAATTGCCAGCCGTATCAATTCCATCAACACGCACATCAAAAGTTGTTTGTGGTAACAAGTCTGTGCCTGGCACGCTAAAACTGAAACTGCCATCAGCGGCAACCGTATCGGTAAAGGTTGTACCGTTGATAACAGCACTGACATTATCGCCCGCACTGGCGTCACCACCGACACGCCCAGTAATTATGACATTACCCGCTGCCTCGATTGAATTTACGATATTGTCGACGGTAACTTGATCCAGACTGATGGTTGCAACTGGTAGTACAGGTATTGCCGGGGTTACGGTAGTTGATTCGGCTTCAGCTGCTACGGTGTTAACACCTAAAAATTCCTCGCCAAGTGGTGTTGTCAGATCTGGCTCAGCCCCATCAACTGTAAATGGTGTTGGGCGAGTATCCACCTCACCTTCTCGACCCTCTCGTTCATATACAGACGTGGCACGTAGACGATCTGTTGTGCCCTGATCAACACCCGCTGCTGTCTCTTCCAGTTCGGAGAGGTCTTTTCCTTCTAGTATGGCTTCCTGAAGTGCTGCAATCTGATCAACCTGCTCGTCTTCATAACCACTGTTGGCATCGGTGTAGACTGTTTCATCCAGCAGAACTTCTGTCTTTTCACCAACCTGCAGGCGCTGTCCGCTATAGAATGCGACTGTTGCACTCGCGCCTTCGCCCGTTATTAGCAGGTCACGGTCACTCACGACGTCACCAATGGAGACAACTTTAATAATGCCTTCTGCCGTACGAACCTGAACCGCGCCCGTCAGCTCTGCGATGTAACCGATGTTTTTTGTTGCCATGATAAAAACCTTTCTTGATCAGTCACATAAGAATAGTAGAAAGGTTATTTAGTCGGTATCGTACTATGGTCGTAGACGGTATCAGACCAGGGGCGCAGGTCTATCAGGGTTTGATAATATGCGTAGTGACAGGGTTAACTTGCTATACCTGAATCTGCTGCGCGATTCAGGTAAATTACCAGGGCGACTCTATCCTTGACATTTAACTTCTTGAAAATATTAGTTAAATGCGTTTTTACTGTGCGCTCAGAAATATTACAGTCCTCAGCAATCTGCCGATTTTGCTTGCCTTCTGACACTGCCATAGCAATTTCTTTTTCACGAATTGTCAGAACATCCAGAGGATCATTTTCTGGCACTCGACGAACGGCCGTTCTTGCCAGATCAAAGGCCTCACCCAAAAGGGTGGGTGAAAACCAGCTTAGCCCATCTTCCAGCAAACGAATGAGTTGCTGGTAGTGGATATCGACCATATAGCTATTGAAATAAGCATTAGCTCCGATATCGGTATAGCGTAACATGGCTCCGACATCTGGCTGATCGGTGGCTACACCGACATTAGCCCCACGTTTTCGTGCATCTAGAAGCCAGCTCGACACATCGGTATCAAAAGAGCTTTTATGCAGAATAATGGTCGAGCCTTCTCCTGCAACAACAGGCGTGAGCTTACGTCGAACAGTAAAGTCCATTTCCAGCACGGCTTTAAGGTGCTGCACATAGGACTCTGAGCGTGTATAAACAATCAATGACATTAATTTTCCCGCATTGCTTTCTCAAGACCGCGGTGAACCGGCTTTAACAAATACTCCAGTATAGACTTCTTGTCCGTAATAATATCGGCTTCACTTGCCATGCCCACCTTAATAGGCATCTGTTTTGTCTCATGACCCAGATAGGGTTTTTCCGGGCGGACACGCGCAATGTAATAACTGACTCCATCCTCATCGGTCACAGTATCAGCACTTACAAATGTTACGACGCCTTTCACACTGCCATATATAGCAAAATCATAGGCCGTAAATTTCAGACGTGCCGTCTGGTTAACATCGATATATGCGATATCCGCAGGCCTTATCTGAGCTTCGATGAGTAGAGCATCTTCACGCGGCACGATTTCCATAATCTGTTTGCCCGGTGATACCACTCCACCTATAGTATTGGTATACAGACGCTGAACCGTTCCCTTTACAGGGGATCGCAGTGTTGTTCGACTGACACGATCTTCGAGTGCCGTCTGTGCCTCGGCGATTCTTGATATTTCCGCCAGCACCTCATTTAACTCGCGCTTTGCCTTATTACGAAACTCCAGTTCGGCCTGCTGAAGTTTACGACGGCTCTCTTCTACCGTTGAACGAATACGTGGTATTGAAATACCCACACCCTCAAGCTCACCTTCGGCTTCAGCTTCACGCTGCTGCACCTGTAGATATTCCACTTCAGAAATAATTCTTCGCTTAACGAGAGGCTCTTTTATTTTTAACTCCTGCCGGAGTAATTCCAAAGAGCGTTTCAGCTGACGTTGCTTAGACAGGGCTTCTTCAAGAGCAGTTTCCTGCTGACGCACCTGCTCTTCATAAATGCTTAGTGTTTCTTCTAACTGTTGTCGATTGGAATCATACAGGCTTTTTTCTGCCGTTAATAACTCCGGAGCCTTACTGACAAGCTCTTCATCTGTTTCAAATGCATATCCATGTGCTTCGGCTTTGAGGCGAACGCTTTTTGCCCTGAGTTCATAATAAGACAGGCGATTTTCTTCATAGGAACTGGAAAATGCCACATCTGATATCTTTATAAGCGGCTGATCAATTTCCACCTGATCACCTTCTCGCACCAGAATTTCAGACACGATACCACCTTCAAGACTCTGTATAACCTGAACCTGACGAGCAGGAACCACTTTTCCCTGTCCACGCACAACCACATCTATTTCTGCCCAGCTCATCCAGATAATAGCAACAAACACAACGGCCATCGCGATAAGGATCATCGTCATAAGGTAGCGAGGTGAACGCTGCACGACTGCAGCGGATAGACTCTGCATATATGCAATATCTGTATCGCTGTAGTTTACGTGATGGTGATTATGATCAGATCTCATGTTTATTACTCTGCAATGCATTGAGCACTTTATCTTTCGGTCCATCCATAACAATACGGCCGTCATCAACAACAACAAGACGCTCTACCAGTTCCAGCATGGGTGCTTTATGGGTTACGAGAATGAGTGTTTTATCACGAGTGTAGTCATAGAGATTTTTACGAATCAGGGCTTCTGTCGTATTATCCATACTATTCGTTGGCTCATCGAGAATCAGTAATGGCTCATTTAACAGAAGAGCACGGCCCAGTGCTATCGACTGGCGCTGACCACCCGATAACCAGCTTCCCTGCTCACCCACCGAGGTATCAAACCCCAGCGGCAACTTATTAACAAACTGATCCACACCACATATCCTGGAAACTTCAAGCAATCGCTCATCGTCAATATGAGGATCTTTATAAACCAGATTATCTCGAATACTACCTCGCATCAGTTCAACATCCTGTGAAAGGTAACCCACGTGATGCCGTAAATCGGCAGGATCGATCTGGTTAATATCAATACCATCGACCGATATTGTTCCCTCCGTTGGCTGATACAGTCCCACAATTAATTTGGTAATTGTTGTTTTTCCTGAACCCACTTTACCAATGATGCCAACATGCTCACCGGGTTTAATTTTGAGATTTATACCGCACAGTGTGAGACGTTCCATTTCAGGGTAGGCGAAATCCACCGAGCGCAACTCGACTGAGCCATCAAACTGCATTCGCCTGACGTACTGTTTATCTTCCGAACGCTCCACCGGCTGTTGCATGAGTCCATCTAAAGCCTGATAGGCTGTTTGCGTCTGCTCGAAATTAGTAATGAGCGATGCAATCTGCCCCATCGGTCCAACCGCCCGTGATGACAGCATAACCACAGCAATCAGCCCGCCTAACGAGAGCTGCAGATCTGTAATCTGATAAATACCGAATATGATGAGACAAACCGTATTCAACTGAACCAGCAGATTTGTCACGACCTGAATAGACCCTGACATCATCCGCGCACGTAACGACTTGGTAGCAATTTCCCCGGATGATTCTTCCCACACCCATTGTGAGTGATGCGAAGCACCCAGTGTTTTTATAGTTTGTATATTATTCAGGCTTTCAATCAGGTGAGAGTGCTTATTCGCTGCTGCCTCAAATGTTGCTTCTATACTTTCCCGCAGCGGCTTAATCATAAAAAAGCTAAAGGTCACAAGAATGATAATCATAAGCAATGGCACAAACACCATGGCGCCACCGATGTAGGCCACAACTATCAGAAAGACAACCGCAAACGGAAGGTCGACCAGAGTCGCTATGGTAGATGCCGTGAAAAAGTTACGGATACTCTCGAAGTCACGTAGATTATTGGCGAATGCACCTGTGCTCTTGGGCCACTGATCCATCCTCAGATTCAATGTTTGCTCAAACAGAATCGATGACATAATAATATCGCTTTTCTTACCTGCCACTTCAAGCAGATAGGTACGTGTATAACGTATTAGCGCATCAAACATATAAATAAGAATAACACCTACTGCTAGAACCCAGAGCGTTTCAATTGCATCGTTTGGCACAACTCTGTCGTAAACATTCATAGTAAATAACGGCGTTGCAATAACAAACAGGTTTATCAGCACCGAAGCCAGTATGACGCTGGTAAAGATTTCCCTGGAACGAGACAGAGTCCCCCAGAACCAGTGACTTTCCCCTGCTTTGATCAAGCGCAGTGGTTTACTCCGCTTCTTCATCTCTCTTTTCAGCAAGAAAGAAAACCCAATATACTCTTCCTTTAATCGGTCAAGATCGATCCATTCCTCACCTTCACCTACTTCGGGAAAAATCACACGAGCTCTATTATTTTCTTTATCAATAGCCTCCAGTACACAGGCATTTCTATCTTTCAGTATTAATATACAGGGCAATAACAATGATGAAAGCTCATCAAGGTCTCGCTTGATAAGGCGCGTAGCAAAACCTGCGCGCTTTGCCACACGTGAAAAAAGCCCTTTGGAACTTTTAATAGAAAACAGTTCTGGGCCCGGTTTACCTGGCTCAATGGGCAATCCTGAAATCAGTGCATCAATCGAAATCGGCCGATTAAAAAGGCGCGCAAATACCACCAGGCACTCAAGCAATGGATCGTACTGGTGATGGGAATCACTCATAAAAATTCCTCTGGCTCAGATAGCAGATTACCCTGCATGGCAGTCACGCCAAGTTTATTAAGGTGTGCGTATACTTCTTCAGAGTCAACGCCAACCGCAATTAAGCGTATATCCAGTGCATTGGTGAGCGTACTCAGTGCCTTATACGCAGCTGGCACCTCCGCCTGGGTCATGTCATACAGTGTTTTTGCATTAATTTTAATATAGTCGGGCCTGACCTTTTGCAGGGTCTGAAGGGACAATCCAAAATTAAGATTATCAACCCCAAACACATTACCTGTTTTACGTACCGACTCGGCAACCCCTGCACACATCACAGGATACTGCTCAAGAATACGATGACTGGCTTCTACACAGAAGTTCATCGTTGACTGTTCAAAATAACGCAACAACTGATTGAATTCGAGCAGAGCATCCGCATGACTAAACACTGACTCTGTCAGGTTGAGCGCCATAGGCGCCTCATCTGCATGGCTGCTGTACTGTTTCACCAGCTTGAAGACTACCTGATCAATCAGTTCACCGAGACCCAGAGAGTTTGCCATTGGCATAAACATACCAGCAGGAATAACCTGATCTGCTTCATTTTTGAGTCGAATGAATATTTCCTGCTGAATCATATTCTTATCTGATGTCAAAACCTTCTGCCTCACCAGATAAAAGCGGTCTTCTTCAATACATGATTCAAGCCATGAACGCCACTGCATCTTACCCTGAGGGAGACTAATGTTAGTGGATTTCTTTTCATAAACACTGTAGGCACCACCCGATATTGCCTGCGACAGTGCAAAGTCTGAATCAGACAGGGTACGCCCCATATCGTTTCCGCTATCAACACTGCTAATACCTGCGGTTAGATAAACTTCATCAAGCACTTCCTGTATTACATCCAGTCCACGAAAGCGTTCAAATATATTATTTACCTGATCAACTATCTGCTCATCACCTAATGGCACCAGTATGGCGAACTCATCTTCACCTATACGAGCACAATACTCATTATTATGAGCACCTGCATCCTCACGCAATACATCTGAGAGGCTACTAATTACCAGATCAACCATTTTATAGCCATGTCGTTCATACACCGCTTCAAGGTTATGCACTTTAATGACTGACATGTTGCCGTGAAAACGCGCCTCTTCTGAGTGTGCCTGCTGTAACTGCGCCATAAAGTATTTACGATTACCCAGACCACTCTGCTCATCTTCATAGAGTAGTTTCTGGTAGTTTGTTAGTGTTGCTTCCTGTTCATCAAAAATCCTATGAACCTTATCAACCATACGGTTCATTGCCACTACAACACTCTTTAATTCCGTGGTGCGGGGGATTTTCTTCTGCTGTACAAACTGGTTATTGTGGATTGCCTCAGCCTGCTCCTTAACCTGATTCAAAGGCCTTAACAGGCTATGCAATAGCAGCCAGAGAAATATCATGCCGGCACTAAACAGAATACAGAACCACCATAAGGTTGACTTAAGATTCTCATACAGACTGCTGTAAACGTAGCCTGGGTGTAATGTCAGCCTGAGCGTACCCAGTGGTAACCAGCCTCGCATAACCTGCGTTTCACCCTTAGCTGGCCACAACGGCACCATTTCTATAAACCAGTCGGGCACTCCCTCAATTTCAACGATACGATCTTTTCTATGTATTAAACTGCCATCTGGCGCAATTAGCTCAATACTAGAGTAATAACCACTGTCGAAAACGGCATTGAAAAGTGTTTCATATGTGGCCACATCAGAATCTATAGCCGAGTTACTTATAGCAATACCCAGGGTTGTGGTCATGTCCTGTGCAGCTGTCTGTAACTGGCCTTCAAGAAAAGTACCCGTTCGCCTGAAATCACTTATTGTTGTAGTCACAACAATCAGCAGGAATACCAGAGACACCACCAGGGCAACCTGTTTGAATAGAGTCATCGTCCTGACCTCTTTATCGATGATAAAAGTTTCTGCCACTTGTTATTCTTGATTTTATTTGTTGGCAAGGAACGGCCCAGTCCTGCTGATGCATTGGTCAGGAAGAGCGACTTCGCATTAAAACTATAGACTGGCAGAAGATCTCTACGCTTGCTTGCCTCAAGAATACGCGGATTATAATTGTCGAGAATAAGTGGAATACTGCCGGGCGACTCAAAATAACTCAGCACCATATGCGCCACATTCTGGCGAACAGCTTTTACATAGGTCAGATAGAGTTTCTCATCGGGCACACCTAGTGCACGCAAGGTGAAATATTTAGCAATCACGTAATCTTCACAATCACCAGCATTCACACCCAGAAACTCCTCTGGTGTAGCCCAGTAATCTTTCTGCCCCCACAAAACATGGTCATCTTTATATGCAAACTGGTTAAAGAACCGATTAACTTCTTTTAATTGCTGTTTAACATCCTGTTTTTCCAGCTGCCTGATTAACTTGTTAAGCGCAAGCCCACGTCGTTCTGCCTGTACATTGTAATCCGCCTTTAATCGCGCCAGCATGGAGTCATCCACAAACTCTTTTGCATACTGACTGAGAGGCATTGACATCAACAAAACAAACAACAGGCACACGATAACCGTGTGCATCAAGCGATTAGCATGAATCCGCCCGGGCAACTCTCCCATTGGCTACCACCCACTGCGCTTGCATGGGTTTTGAAATACAGGCATGTGTTTTTACCGGACCCTTTATTTAATCCGGTAAAAGTCACACCGGATATTAGTTATTCTGTCTCAGTAGCAAAGCCTGTGGCTGTTTGTTTTTTGACGTGCCCAGCTTTACCCTGATCTCACCTCGTCGATTTATCGCCTGCCCTTCAGCAGTCGCGTTATCGGCGATGGGGTTATTTTCACCCATACCAACAGCTCGAATGCGATCGGCATCAAGGCCATGAGATATCAGCATTTCACGCGTCGCTTTCGCCCTGCGCTTCGATAACGCTAAATTATAGCTGTCAGATCCAATATTATCTGTGTAGGCAAAGACTTCGATCATTTCATACTCGAATGCCTTCAGCTGCCCAATAATATCTTCTACCCTGGCTTCGGATTCGGGTGTTAATTTTGTCTTCTTATAAATATAGTTCACATATTGCGTCTTACTCAGTTCAAGAACTGCTGCACGGGTAATTTCCAGAAAAACCTTCGCTGTGGCCACGGCACCATGGCCATCGGTAATGGTATAGGTAAATGAATCTCGGCCGACATAGCCCGGATTTGCACGATATATAAGGTTTTTCAGGTCATCGAATGCAATATTCCCATTTTGCGGCTGAGTAAAATCTATCAACCGCACAGGATCACCGTCTGCATCACCGTCATTTTCCAGAAGAACCTTCTGTGGTATCGCCAGAACGCTATCCATCTCCAGCGACAACTGATCATCCATGACGAAGGGAGGCTGGTTCATCTGGGTAAAACCAAAGTCCAGGGTTTGCGAGTTATGACAGCCATAATCATTGACTGAACGGTGCTTAAGCGTGTTATCACAGTGGTCAGAGGTATCCTGCTCATTATCCAGATCATGATCAGTCACCAGTGGTAACTCATCCGTACCATGAGCCAGCACGCGGTCGATTCTGAGCTCATCTCCAGCCATTTCAATTTTCATGCCCATTGCTGGAAACAGGTCTCCAATGGCTTCCATGATTCTGAAACGAGCAGCCATCAGATCATAATATGCTGTCGCATGCTGGTTCTGTGCACTATTGAGTTCACTTTCCGCATCCAGCAGATCAAGTAGATCTCGCTGCCCGATAAAAAACTCTTCTCCATAGGAAACCACGGTCTCACGCGCTTTTTCGATATGCGTGGTCAGATACTTCAGCTGCCTTGCCAGAGACAGATCGGCAGCCCATGCAAGGCGCAGCGTATTAATCACCTGACGCCGTACATTTGCCGCAAACGCCTGGTTCTGATGCACAGCACTCACTTTCTTACGCTGCTCAGCACGATCAGCACCGCCACGATAGAAGTTGTAACTCATATTCAGCACAAGGCTGAGTTCATCGGTATCACCAACCAGCCCATTGATATCTTCACCCACCTGCTTGGCCAGGCGAAGATCCAGTTTTGGGTAATTATTTCGTTCTGCGCGATCTGCATCTGCCTGTGCGGCCTGGATGTTATAACTCGCCACCTGCATTGCCGGATGATTCGTTAGCGCATAGTCAATTAGCTCGTCGAGAAGTTTTCCGGGGTGTTCGGGCAATGTGGGCTCAACAACATTCTTGATGTTCACATACCGACCAAGCAGTTCATGCAGGCGAGTTGCGGCATCCTGCATATTATTTTGCTGAGCAATCATGCTGGCATGGGCTCGCGCGACACGACCTTCGGTCTGTTGCAGTTCTGAACGGCGGCCAACACCTGACTCATTTCGCTCTCGAATCTGGGAAAGTATCCGCTCATGGGAGTTAACATTGATTTCTGCCAGTTCGACCAGGCGTTTCTGCTTGAGTAAGTCCAGATAGGCCTGGGTAGCCTGTAGTGCGATATTGTCGGCGGTATCAATGATTTCGTTTAATGCAGACTGCATTCTTGCACTGGTTTGCTCAACCTGGTTCTGAGTTTCAAAACCATTAAACAGATTCTGGGTGACCGACAACTCGGCTCGGTTACTCTCATACTCACGATTCACCTGACCTGTCGCGGGGGATTCTGTTTCGTAGGTACCCGTGGAAGCTGTTAGATCGATACTCGGGTGCCAGCCGCTTTTCGCGATGTCACGATCCTTTTCCACCTGACGATAAACATGGATTTGTTCACGGATAGCAGGGTGCGCGAGGATCGTATCCGATACATAGTCCTCTAGCGGCATGGCGGTTGCTGAGGGGGGGATCAGAAACAGTAATGCCAGGCCTGTAATAAGCGTGTTCAGCAATGCCAGTAAGTACCGGTCATGCGGGTTTTGTATTTTCATAAAAGACGTAAACGCCGGCCTCTATTTATAGCAAATTAGCGTAAATCGTTTTCCTGAGTTAAATCAGCACAACTGCCAGGTACAGCTTTAACGACAGACACCCCAAAAACCTGACTGATTACCCGACTTAATGACATCCAGTCAGACGGGTAGATTAATTATAGTGATTTTTCCTAATTTATCAATAAATTCAATAATTTCCATTATCTAATTAATGTAACCTGTACGAATTAACCTGATAGGGTTACAGCGCTGGATGTGATACGCACCCATCGCCTGCCCATAGTAGCATCCCACCCCACCATAACAAGCTTAAGTTATTGATTTTTATAATCTTTAACATTTCAGACAACATACACTCCAGCCCGCCTGTCAATCCTCACAGCGCTCAACCCACGCTCAATAATGAGAATACTAACCCTGTACTTGACCACATAATCACTGATAAAGTAGCGCTCGAACAATAATATTCTGGATGGAAACAAGCACTTATGACGTACTACGATGTGTTTAACGGTGATGCGGACGGTATTTGCGCCCTGCACCAGATGCGCCTGGCCAAGCCTCTCGATAGTCAGCTCATCACTGGAGTCAAGCGAGATATCAGCCTGGTTCAGCAAGTTCATGCACAACCCGGAGACGAGCTACTGGTGCTCGATATTTCGCTGGACAAAAACCGCGACGATCTACAGAGAGTGCTGAAAGAAGGTGCCTCGGTAATGTACTTCGATCACCATTTTGCGGGGGATATTCCAGACCACCCACAGCTGAAGGCCACGATCAATACCGACCCGGATGCCTGCACCAGCCTGCTGGTTAACGAATACCTCAAACAGAAATACCTGCCCTGGGCAGTGACCGCAGCATTTGGTGACAACCTGCACCAGTCAGCCAGAATAGCTGCAACACCTCTTTCATTGTCTGACACACAACTTCAGCAACTGGAACTCCTCGGCACCTGCATTAATTACAATGGCTATGGCGCAAGTCTCGATGACCTGATTTTTACTCCACAGGAGTTATACCGGATCATCAGTGAATACGAAAACCCATTTGACTTCATTAATGCGGATGAGAATTACCAGAAGCTAGAAAGCGGTTATCAACAGGATCTGAATCAGGCAGAAGGCTGCAAAGCCGCTTTTCAGACTGAAAGTCATAGCCTAAGCATATTACCCAATGAAAAGTGGGCAAGACGAGTTAGCGGCGTATATGCCAACAACCTGGCAACAGCTAACCCGAACAGAGCCCATGCGATGCTAACCGAGCAGGCAGATGGCAGTTATGTCGTAAGTGTACGCGCACCACTCAACAATAAAACAGGCGCCGATGAATTGTGCCGACAGTTTGAAACCGGGGGCGGGCGTAAAGCAGCCGCTGGCATCAACAAACTTCCGGCCAGTGACTATGATCATTTTCTGGAGAAATTTACCGCTGCATTTTCCTGATGGTTAATGCAAGCAAAAAGACATGAATAGTTTAGCGCTTAACGTTAAAGGAGGGCACCGCCCCCTTTAACGTTTATGGCGGGAAAATTTAGAATGATTAATCGTATGGGTTTCTCAGGATGATGGTCTCATCACGCTCAGGTCCCGTCGAGATAATATCAACGGGAATACCCACAACTTCTTCCAGACGCTGCAGATATTTCACCGCATTTTCAGGCAGATCCTGCTTGTTACGCACACCAATGGTGGAATCAGTCCAGCCTGGCAACTCCTCATAAACGGGTTCGCATTTTTCGATCGCATCAGCACCGATCGGTGGCAGCTCTAATGTTTCACCCTGATACTTGTAGGCCGTACAGATTTTCAGACTCTTCAGCCCATCGAGTACATCCAGCTTGGTAATACAAAGTCCGGTAATACTGTTTACCTGTGCCGCACGACGCATCGCGACACCATCGAACCAGCCGCAACGACGACTGCGTCCGGTAGTTGCACCAAACTCGTGGCCTTTCTCACCCAGATGCTGGCCAACCTCATCGAACAATTCTGTTGGAAACGGCCCGGCACCAACACGTGTTGTATACGCCTTGGTAATACCCAGGATATAGTCGAGATCACGAGGACCAATCCCCGACCCCGTGCAGGCGCCACCTGCCGTACAGTTTGAAGATGTCACATAAGGGTAAGTACCCTGATCAATATCCAGAAGCGTACCCTGTGCGCCTTCGAACATAATATTCGCACCCTCTTTGCGGAGATTGTAGAGGGTTGCAGGAATATCGGCGATCATAGAAATAATCTTGTCGCGCATGCCCATGATTTCATCGAGCACTGTCTGGTAATCCACGGCTTCCACCTTGAAGTAATTAACCAGCGCATGGTTATGGTACTCCATGACTTCTTTAAGCTTGTCTGCAAATGTATCGGCATTCAGCAGGTCGCCAACACGCAGACCACGACGGGAAACCTTATCTTCATAAGCAGGACCAATACCTCGCCCGGTTGTCCCGATGGCTTTCTTACCCCGCGCAACTTCACGTGCGTGATCGAGCGCAACATGGTAAGGCATTATGAGTGGGCAGGCTTCTGATATATTGAGACGCTTTGATGCAGGTACACCCTGCTCTTCCAGCATATTGATCTCATCGAACAAAGCAGTCGGTGACAACACCACACCATTACCGATAAGACACATTACGTTATCGCGCAGGATGCCGGATGGCACAAGATGCAGGACTGTTTTCTGATCCCCTATCACCAGTGTATGGCCTGCATTATGTCCGCCCTGAAAACGAACAACTGCTGCCGCACGATCTGTTAACAGGTCGACAATCTTGCCTTTACCCTCATCACCCCACTGGCTGCCCAGCACAACAACATTCTTACCCATTCGAATATGCCTTCTAATTTATTAAATCCTGCTAATGCAGGTGCCTAACTCATACTTTATAACCCGGCTCAGCAGCCCTGCTGAGCAGATCATTAGCAATCTTCAAGCTGCCACTGGCCAGAAGCCTTTGACAATATGCGACTACAACCCATTTCAGTTGCACCACCCTGCTGCCCTGGCAGGGCCTGTATGACGGTTTCGCCCTGCTGCCTTAGTTCATCAATCATCGCCTGAAGCGCCTCGTCGCCCTCTGCAGGCGCGAAGATTGCGGTGGCAACCGAACCGCTTGATGATACCACGTCATCCACATTCACGAGACTTAATAAACGCTTCACATCCGTACTAAAGCCTGTCGCCGGACGAGCGCGACCAAATACCCTGCCAATATCATCATAACGACCACCACGGGCAATCTCCTGACCCTCACCAGGTGTATATGCGGCAAATAGCAGACCGGTGTGATAGTGATAACCGCGTAATTCTGAAAGGTCGAAATGTATATCGACATCACCAACTCGGCTGCGGAATAAATCAACGGCACGACCGAGGTAATCGAGTGCAGATTGCACATCATCACTGGCCACTGCAAAGGCTTCGCTCGCTCGCTTAAGGCAGTCATCACCTCCGTGTAGCTCGGGTAACAGGCGCAACATCTCAGACACACTTTTATCAATCGACTGAGCCGCCAGATATGCCTCAATTTCAGGAATCGCCTTACGCTGCATCATCTCGAACAACGTCGCTTCCTGGGCTTTATCAAAACCAGCCTGCTGACTTAGCCCCCGGTAAATTCCAACGTGACCGATATCGATATACAGCTGTTTTATACCCGCAGCTCGCAAGGTTTCGACCATCAGGCAAAGGATTTCAACATCACTCTCGATACCACCATGACCATATAGCTCGGCACCGGCCTGCATTGGGCTACGACTGCTGCCAAAGCCATCCGACAGGGTTTTCAATACCGTTCCCATATAACAGAGACGTGTTGGCGCATCCTGCTTTAACTGATGAGCGTCGATACGTGCGACCTGAGGCGTCATATCAGCCCGCATACCCATCATGCGACCAGTTAACTGGTCGGTAAGTTTGAAAGTTTGCAGATTCAGGTCGTAGCCTGTGCCCGTCAATAATGACTCGAGATACTCGATCATTGGCGGCATCACCAGCTGATATCCCCAGCGGCTATACATATCCAGCAACGTACGACGCAGTGACTCAAGGCGAGCCGCATCTGTGGGAAGCGCTTCTTCAATACCCTGAGGAAGAAGCCATGGATTATTTGTTACACCATTATTCATCATGCTATTTATCTAACGCATCAAATAAAGCAGGAACACACCTAGCAACATACCAGCCAGTCCAACACCGCGTAATACATTATCCGGCAATTGGGTTGCCTGTAGCATGGTATTACGCCAGCCCCTGGGGCTAATAAAAGGCATGATACCTTCAAATACCAGTACCAGTGCCATCGCACTTAATAGGTCATCCCAGGCAATCATGGCTCATCAGCGTATTGTCAATGTGGTCTTGCACATAAAAAAGCCGGACAGATTTGTCCGGCTGTCATTCATTTCGTATTACTTAGTTTCACCCGAAGAATTCTTGAAGTACCTGAAGAACTCGGAATCCGGCTCGATCAACATAACGTCTGACGAACTGGCGAAACTCTTCTTATAGGCTTCCATACTCCGGTAGAAGCGGTAAAAGTCGCGATCACGATTATAGGCTTTCGCATATATCTCCGCGGATAATGCATCACCTTCACCTCGAATCGACTGTGAATCACGGTACGCTTCCGCCACCAGGATTCGGCTTTGTGCATCTGCATCTGCGCGAATACGGGTTGCCGCTTCTTCACCTTTGGAGCGATGCTCACGGGCCAGTCGTGAACGCTCACTACGCATACGTTCGTATACGTTCTGACTGATTTTTTCCGGGAAGTCGATACGTTTCACACGTACATCGATAATACCGATACCCAGTGTCATCGCTTTCTCAGAAATATTACTGGTCAGAAGATCCATGATCTGGGTACGATCCTGTGCAATAACTTCCTGCACGGTACGCTTGGCAAACTCGTTACGCAGCCCGTCATTCACCATACTGTATACCAGCTGCGCCGCGTTCTGCTCGCGCCCACCTGAAGTCGCAGTAAAGTATTTGATCTCATCGACGATGCGCCATTTCACAAACGAGTCCACCACCATGTGTTTCTTTTCCTTGGTGAGAAAACGCTCAGGACGCTGGTCAATCGTCAGGATACGACCATCCAGTTTCTTGACCTCGTTAAATGGATATGGCCATTTGAAATGAAAGCCTGGTTCATATCCGGTTTGAACAATCTTGCCAAACTGCAGGCGCATGGCTTTTTCACGCTCATCCACAAAGAAGATCGTGGTGTAAAGCAGAACACCAACGACAGCAATAATGCCAATCACTTTATTCATTATCGTGCCTCCCTGATACGTGATGAACGATTTCTCAGGTCATCGACCTGGAAGCCACTGTTACGCGCATCGTCAATCAGCCGCTCAGCCTGTTTAACGGCCGTCGTACTGACGTCTCGATTCTGTAAGATTTTATCCAGTGGCAGGTACATCATATTGTTTCCACCTTCCACATCAACCATCACCTTACTTACCTGGGATAACACAGCTTCAACGGTTTCCAGGTACATACGATCACGGGTAACAGAAGACGCCTTACGATATTCTTCATGAAGCTTCACGAAGCGTTGTGCATCACCTTCTGCGCGAGCAACGATTTCCTGCTTGTAGGCATTGGCTTCTTCCAGCATCTGTGCTGCTGTACCACGAGCTCGGGGAAGTATTTCATTACGATAGGCTTCAGCCTGGTTTTTCAGCTTGACCTCGTCTTCCACCGCCTGGGTAACGTCATCGAAGGATGCCTTGACCGGCTCGGGTGGCTTGGCTTCCTGCATATTCACGCGCACAACACGAATACCCGAGTTATAGTTATCCATGATTTCCTGGATAGTCTGCTGGGTACTCAGGGCAATATCTTCACGACCATCACCAAATACATAGTCCATGGTGCTTCGGCCGACGTGCTGACGCAGTGCACTTTCTGATGCCTCTGCCAGGGTACGGATTGGATTACGCATACTGAAGAAATAGTCTTCTGCCGAGCCGACCTGATACTGAACCGTGATCTCGATATCGATAATATTCTGATCCTGGGTCAGCATGGTGTTCTTATGGGGGTACTCCTGGATATTACTCACATCCACCTTGAGTACTTTTTCAATCGGCATGGGGAGGTGCCAGTGAAGTCCAGACTCAACCGTATAGGCATGAGCACCAAAACGCAGCACCACACCACGCTCTGCTTCACCAATCTTATAAAAGCCTGAGGCCATCCAGATCAGCACACCAATAACCAGCAGCACGACCAGTCCCGCCGAATTATTTGATGAACCCGAACGACTACCACCGCCTGAGCCACCGCCCAGAACGCCATTCAGTTTATCCATGAATTTCTTGAAAACTTCATCAAGATCCGGTGGTCCCTGGTCATTACCACGGTTACCCCACGGGTCTTTATTCTTGTTTCCACCCGGTTCGTTCCAGGCCATTCGGTACTCCAGTAATATCAACTATAAAGTGAGCGGATTGTAACCCGTCTGTCAGAGAAACAGAAGTAAATGCGGGGGCCGGGACAACATTCCTCTTGAAAACCAGCGGTTTAGACCCCCGGCATATGACGTATGCAACGACTGACTAGATAACCTCGGCCAGCGCAGGTTGATCATTGTCAGGCAGCAGCCGTGCTGGATTCAGCGATTCACGGCTAGCCATCTGCATCAACTCCCGCCGTGGCACGTTGATCTGTAGAATAAACTGCCCTGCCTCGTCGATCTGCTCGTCTTCGACCGCATTAATACTATAGAGCAATGCGCGTATTCTGCCTTCGGCCGGTGACAGGCATATCACCCCTTTTACGAGATCCTGCCGAAACACATCAGCCAGTACCTGGTGAATCATGTCCAGCCCCTTGCCATGCATGGCTGACACCCAGATACGCTTTACCCGACCCTCTTCATCGCGATCAATGCGAGGTTCGATGTCCAGGCGGTCGATCTTGTTCATTATCTGAATCTGCGGCACGTCCTCAGCACCGATTTCGGCCAGCACCGTCTCTACCGCCTCGATATTTTCAAGGCGCAGGTCATCCGAAGCATCGATCACATGAAACAGCAGGTGCGCCTGTTCAGTTTCCTGCAAAGTTGAACGAAACGACTCTACCAGGTCATGGGGAAGATGACGGATAAAGCCAACCGTATCCGCCAGAATGACTGCGTTGCCCTCATCCAGCTGCAGCTTACGCAGGGTGGGGTCCAGGGTTGCAAATAGCTGGTCCTGAGCATACACATCGGCATTGGTGAGTGCATTAAACAGGGTGGATTTACCGGCATTGGTATAGCCTACAAAAGCCACTGTGGGAACTTCGGCCTTACGTCGTGACTGTCGACCCTGCTCCCGCTGTTTACGGACTTTTTCCAGGCGTTTGTTGATCTGTTTGATACGCTGCCCCAGCAATCGGCGGTCTGTCTCCAGCTGGGTTTCACCTGGCCCGCGTAAACCGATACCCCCTTTCTGACGTTCCAGGTGGGTCCAGCCGCGAATCAGGCGCGTCGATAGATGTTTCAGCTGAGCCAGTTCCACCTGTAACTTACCTTCAAAGGTTCTCGCCCGCTGTGAGAAAATATCCAGAATCAGTCCGGTACGATCCAGCACCCGACACTTGAAAAGCGCCTCAAGGTTACGCTCCTGAGACGGCGACAATGCATGATTGAAAAGCACTAGCTCGATAGCCTCAAGCTGCACTTTTTCGGCAATTTCATCCGCCTTGCCACGACCAATAAAATATTTGGCATCCGGTGTATGGCGGCGACTGGACACCACGTCAAATACCTCGGCACCTGCCGATGCAGCGAGCTCTTCGAATTCGCTTATATATTCGCGCTGGGGTTCGTCCTGGAGATCCAGGTGGACTAAAAGGGCTTTTTCACCGATGCCGGGGCGTTCAAACAAGGCAGGTCTCAGTTAAATCAGGAAAGCTATAGTATACACGCAAAACGGCCACCCTATCGAGGGTAGCCGCATATAGACTTGCAGGTAATCGGTTATGGGCAGCTGATCAGCCCGGATTACATATTACCATTACCATTCTCTCCACCTTCTTCATCGTAATTACCCGATGACCAGCGCACAGGCCGTGCTGGAACAATGGTAGAAATTGCATGCTTGTAGACCATCTGGCTTACTGTATTACGTAGCAGTACAGCGAACTGGTCGAAGGATTCTACCTGCCCCTGCAACTTGATACCATTGACCAGATAGATAGAAACGGGAACTCGCTCTTTACGCAGCGCATTCAGAAAGGGTTCTTGTAGTGATTGCCCTTTTGGCATTTTTATATCTCCCAACTTTTATAGTAGTTGTATTACCCGCATACCTTAAAAAAGAACGGTATGCCTAAAAATCGTTATTATTCAGTTATGTGGTGCCACTCACGCAAAAATCAACAGATCTGCCTAAGATAATAGTGAATTTTCAAGATTTTTCAGAATTATTTCAAAAATCCCTTTATCAACATCAAA
Source organism: Gammaproteobacteria bacterium (assembly GCA_041589175.1). Lineage (GTDB taxonomy): Bacteria > Pseudomonadota > Gammaproteobacteria > SZUA-229 > SZUA-229 > SZUA-229. The sequence goes on along the minus strand of JBFHWF010000015.1, from coordinate 15,691 downwards.
AAAGTTACAGTTCTGCTCTTTTCTGAGCCAGGTTAACTGCCGCTTGGCGAGCTGCCGGGTTGCGGTGATAGCTTTTTCGACCATGTCATCGTAATCCATCACGCCATCCAGATACTCCCAGACCTGACGATACCCAACACAACGCATCGATGGCAAGTCCAGATTTAAATCCCCTCTTGCCCGCAGCGCCTCGACTTCTTCTATAAACCCCTGCTTGAGCATCTGCCTGAAACGCACGGCAATACGCTCTCTCAGCGCCTCCCGGTCCTGCGGGAAGAAGGCAATTTTGATCACCCGATAAGGCAAGCCCTGCGCCTGCTGTGCCTGCCAGAATTCAGTCAGGCTCTTTCCGGTAATCTCATAGACCTCCAGGGCACGCTGAATACGCTGCGGATCATTGGGATGGATACGCTCTGCAGAAATCGCATCAATCGACGCCAGGCGGCGGTGCATTTCCTGCCAGCCATAGCGCTGCGCATCGGCTTCCAGCTGCTGCCGGACCTGCTCATCCGCTGCTGGTAACTCGGATAACCCCTGTTGCAGGGCGCGATAATACAGCATGGTTCCGCCAACTAACAGAGGGGTTTTACCTGAGGACAGAATGTCGCCTATTTCATGCAGGGCATCCGCCCGGAAGTCTGCGGCCGAGTACGACTCCAGTGGATCGATAATATCAATCAGACGATGGGGAGCCCGCTGCAGGGTTTGTGCATCGGGTTTTGCGGTACCGATATCCATCTGCCGATATACCAGTGCGGAGTCCACACTGATAAGCTCACAGTTCAGCTGCTCAGCGCAGGCTACCGCAAGGTCGGTTTTACCGGCAGCGGTAGGCCCCATCACAAAAATCAGCATGGGGCGCGGGTCTGCAGGATCTACCTCAAACGCAGGCTGGATAATCAGTTCAGACATCGAATTCCATTACTGGCCTCGCAGGAACCATTTATCCATGGCATCCAGACTGAATTCGGTCCAGGTAGGACGTCCATGATTACACTGCCCACTACGCTCAGTATTTTCCATATCACGCAGTAATGCATTCATCTCCGCTATACTCAGGCTGCGGTTGGCACGCACCGATCCATGACAGGCCATGGTACCCAGCACTTCATTGATCGCTTCGCGGATACGTTCCGAAGTGCCATAGCTGACCAGATCTGATAACACATCTCGCACCAGTGACTCGGCGTCGGCCCGCGCCAGAATAACAGGAACCTGGCGAATACGCAGAGATTCAGGGCCAGAGCGATCGAGCTCGAAGCCCAGAGAAGTAAATAGAGACTGCTGCTGTTCCGCCAGCTCCGCCTCTTTCTCACTAACATTCAGGCTGATCGGCACCAGCAATGGCTGGGAAGCCATATTACCCGTATCCAGTGAAAGCTTTAGACGCTCATAGGTAATTCGCTCGTGTGCCGCATGCATATCGACAATCACCAGCCCGGTAGCCGTCTGGGAAAGAATATAGATACCATGTAACTGCGCAATCGCAAAACCCAGGGGCGGTATCGCTTCCTGCTCTTCGGCTTTGCCCTCATCCGACACGAGGCGAGACATGGCACTCGCTTTAGAGAGATTAGCATAGGCCTGTATCTGCTCTTCAACCTGAAGCGCCATGGGGTTATGCCGGGTTGATGTATACTGTCCACCGCGTGACAGCGGCAAAGCACTTTGAGCGATAACAGGCTGGCCCACACTCCCTGTAGCTATCGTCGCGGCAGTTACCTCGGTCGACGCCCCCATCTCGACCGCCACCTGAGACTCCGGCCTCACATCTGCCAGTGCCCGGTGTATGCCTCGAAACAGAAAGTCATGCACCAGTCGGCCTTCACGAAATCGCACCTCATGCTTGGTTGGGTGTGCATTGACATCTACCTGCGCCGGATCCAGCTCAAGAAACAGCACGTATGCCGGGTGCCGCCCATGATACATAACATCCTGATAAGCCTGTCGCACAGCGTGTGTCACCAGCTTGTCGCGAATCATACGACCATTCACAAAAAAGTACTGCATATCTGCCTGCGAACGAGAGAAGCTGGGCAACGCGATCCAGCCATACAGCTTCAGGCCAGCTGCTTCAAATTCCATATGCTGTGACTGTTCGATGAATGCCGAACCACACACTTCCGCGATGCGCTGTTGCATACTGGCCATATCATCCGCCGAGCGCCACTGCTTGATGGCACGCTGGTTGTGATTCAGGCTGATGGCAATATCGAAGTGGCTCAGGGCAATGCGCTTAACCACATCCTCCAGATGGCCAAATTCGGTTTTCTCGGTACGCAGAAATTTTCGCCGGGCCGGTACATTATAAAAGAGATCGCGCACCTCGATGGTTGTACCCTCGGCATGAGCTGCTGGAGATACTTGCGCCGAAGACTCGTCCTGCCCCTGCACCCGAAACCCCTCGGCATCTGCCTGCCTGGAGGTAATGCTCATACGGCTTATCGAGGCAATACTGGGCAAGGCTTCTCCGCGAAAACCCAGGCTGCGCACATTTTCGAGATCATCCAGATTACGAATTTTACTGGTTGCATGTCGTGACAGGGCGAGTGCCAGGTCTTCTCGATGAATACCCTGACCATTATCACGAATGCGAATCAGCTTGACGCCACCCTGCTCGATATCAATATCAATCCGTGTAGCCCCTGCATCAATACTGTTTTCCAGCAATTCCTTAACCACCGATGCCGGCCGCTCAACCACTTCGCCAGCGGCGATCTGGTTAATAAGCTGGTTGGACATTTGCTGGATACGTTGTGTCATGCTCTTGCTTCATACTGCGGAGGCACGAGTGTATCAAGCTTTATCTGGCAGAAAAAGCGATAGCCAAAGAGCAATGGAATTGGAAAAAAAATGAGCACAGCTGCATAACAGACTGCGCCCAGAGGATGGAGTAACAGGTTATAGCCTAGCTAACGGGAATTTCCAGTGTATAGCCAGTTTTAAGATTGTCCCCACGAAGAGCGTTTCGCGCACGAATATGCTCAACGGGTCGCTCGAATTTTGAGCTAACTTCCGCCAGGGTGTCACCACGCTGAATAGTGTAGCGATCACTGGATTCGGACAGCCAGGTACCGGGTGGTGCCTTGCGCACAAAGTAATCGTTCACACCACGCAAAATCGCCTTGGCAAGTTTGTTCTGGTGCGCCGTGCTTCGCAGCTTACGCTCTTCCTTGGGGTTGGAAATAAACGCGGTTTCCAGCAGGATAGCCGGAATATTCGGCGCCTTGAGCACGGCAAAACCCGCCTGCTGCACCTTCTTCTTATGCACCCGGCCAACACTCGATAGTTCTTTCAGAACTTCATCGCCAATATCCAGGCTGGATTCGATAGTCCCCGTCAGCGACAGATCCAGTAGAACCTGCTTGACCATTTCATCCTGGTGGTCAATATCGACACCGCCGAATAGCATATCGACCTTGTTTTCTTTTTCCGCCAGCAGTCGTGCCGACTCTGAGCTGGCACCGCTTACCGACAGCGCATAAACCGACGCACCCCTGGCTCGTGCATCCGGAAATGAATCTGCATGGATGGAAATCATTAGATCGGCATTCAGGTCATGGGCACGACGCACGCGCTCACGAAGCCGCATAAAGCGGTCGGAACCACGAACCAGTTCTGCTCGCATACCCTTGGTTCGATCAATATTCTTTTTCAGGCGACGTGCGATCTGCAGGGTAATATCTTTTTCACGCGTCCCCATGCGCCCCGTGGCTCCCGGATCATTACCTCCGTGACCCGCATCGATTGCAACAATCACATCCCGCAGCTTGCGCGGCTTCTTCTCCGGTTTGTTCTTTGCAACCGCAGCACCCTGTTCCTTGACATCAATCACCAGACGGTGACCATTGTTACCTCTGGGTTCAAGCAGAAAACTGCTCGGCGTAGTTTTACCCTTAAGATCCAGCACCACGCGCAGATCGGTAGCATTACGCACACCGGTACGAATACCTTTGAGCTGACGACTATGCAGGTCTTCAAGGACACCTGCATTCATCAGGCGAGTTGATCGAATATCAATCACCAGACGTTCTGGCTTGTGCAGGGAAAACAGGGAATGCTCGACCGGGCCGTCCAGGTCAAACACCAGCCGGGTTTTATCGGGTTCTCGTGAAATGCGGATATTGCGGACCTGGGCCTGTGTATCACCCGCCGCACGACTTAACACCGGCGCAGCCGCCAGCGTTCCGAGGCCTGCAAGTCGCTGGCTCAGCTGGGAAAGAAATTTTCGTCGCTGTTTTTCCATTTCACACCTCAAGACATCTGAGTGCTGATCACGTTATTCATTTTGCCTGTGATTAGCTGAATGCCTTCTGAACATAGCTCAATATGAGCCCGCTTTCAGTCAGCAACCCGCCGGTCACAACTTAAAGTAATACTTTAACTTTAAAATATATTGCTAGTTTGGCAAAAGCTGACAGAAAATCAAGGGTAAAGATAGATTTTTTTATTAATAATTTTAAGAAGATAGAGAGTGTTTCTAATCCAGATAATCAGATAGCACCTGAGAAACCGCCTGAATGACTGGCGCCCCTTTCTCAGAAAACGCCTTAAGTTTGCAACGGCGTCCGTCATTCCCATTACGGGATTCATAGTGTAACTCGAACAGTAAATCTGGCTCTGGCAGATAGCCCTCGGCTTTCTCTGGCCACTCGATCAGGTTAATTGCCTGGCCATCGAAATAATCCCGTCCACCGGCATATTCCAGCTCGTCCGGTTCTCCCAGCCGATAAAGGTCGAAGTGATAAAGATCGTAGCTCGATACCTGGTAAGGCTCCACCAGCGTATAGGTAGGGCTTTTGACATTACCCTCATAGCCCAGCCCCTGCAGAATCCCCCGCACCAGTGTGGTTTTACCCGTTCCCAGATCACCCTCCAGGAAGATGACACTTCCCGGCTGAAGAGAAGATGCAATAACGGCTGCCAGCTTAAGCTGACTCCCTTCGCCCTGCAGATACAGCTCAAGCTCAGTCAATGGCATTTACCTTTTTACGAATCACAGTGAACAGATCACTCGCCAGCATCCCCTTCTCCCCGGATTCCTGAGCAGCAATATCACCACTCAGCGCATGTATACACAGACCAAGCTGGCTCGCCTTGGCCAGGCCATAGCCCTGAGCAAGCAGACTCCCCAGCAGGCCACTAAGCACATCGCCCATCCCTGCGGTGGCCATACCCGGGTTGCCATAGCGGCACAGGTGTATCAGGCCATCCCCTCCCAGCATCAGGCTACCCGCTCCTTTGAGAATCACGACCCCACCATAGCGCTGTTGAATGAGCTCAAGACTACTAAAGCGGGAATCCTGCACCAGGCTTGCTGCCGACTCACCCAGCAGGGCCGCTGCCTCGCCCGGGTGAGGGGTGAGAACCCAGTCGTTACGAGGCCCATCATTCTCATCCAGCAATCGAAGCGCTCCGGCATCCACAACCTTGGGTGTTGTCGACTCCAGCGTCGATGCCAGTAGATTACGTGACCAGGCACTATCGACCAGACCCGGCCCCACCACCAGTGCATCGGCGGCTGCCAGTAGTTCGGCAGCGACATGACCATCGACACTGGGTGCCAGCATAATTTCCGGACGACCACTCATAAGCACCGTACTATGCTCAGGATGACTCACAACCGTAACCAGACCAGCACCTGCTCGCAGCGCTGCTTCTGCGGCCAGCCTTGCTGCACCCGGCATCCCCTGATCCCCCCCAAGCACCAGCACATGCCCACACTGATGCTTATGGGTACTGGCGGCACGCCGGTGCAACAGGGGTTTTAGCTGTTGCCACTCAAACAGATGCGCCTGAGGCTGGACGTGCTGATAGATGCTTTCCGGAACGCCCAGGCTATCGAATAGCAGTTCGCCGCAGCAGTCCACCCCATGATGGGTCAGCATTCCTTTTTTCAGACCGATAAAACTGACGGTCGCTTCCGCATTAATAGCGACCCCGGCGATACGCCCGGTATCTGCGCACAGGCCAGATGGAATATCTACGGCAATTACCGGCACCGGGTGCCCGTTAACCATTTCGATCAACTCCGCCCAGTCACCCTCAACATCTCGCTTAAGACCAGTACCCAGTAACGCATCAATCACCACATCACATGTCTGCAGCAGGCTTTCATTGAATGCAAGGGACTGCCGACCGAGTGCGTGCCACTCCTGCCATGCCGTATGCGCATCTGCCGTCAGGCGTTTACCATCCGCCATGCTGACCAGATCAACATGCAGCCCAGCTTTGTGCGCAAGTCGCGCCACCACATAGCCATCACCCGCATTATTACCAGCACCACAGAGCACCAGCACACGACGTGCAATCGGATAGCGATTCTGTAATTCTTCAAACACGGCCCTGCCGGCACGCTTCATTAATTCATAACCCGTTATACCGTGCTGCTGAATCGCCAGCTGCTCGAGCTCACGAACGGATTGTGCGCTATACAGTGCACCTGGTAATTTATTTCGCGGTGGTGTTTTCATAAGCGGATGATGCGTAATTCACCGACTGAAATCAACTGGACAGGCCCAGAAAGCTATCCAGCACAGTTGCCAGCCTGTGTGCGTCCCGACTGTCGCCCTGCTGTCTTAGCAGAGCCTCAACACATTCGGCCGTACACAGGCCATTTTCCAGCTGATTGCGACGCAGGTGATAACGGGAAGGTACAGGCTGCTGTAGGCTGATGCGAGGTAAGTCATGCAGGTAAGGGCTGTGGTTATACATCTTTCTGGCCTCCTGCCAGGTGCCATCCAGTATCACGACATGCGAGGCCTGCGACACTCGCCTGATATCCGCTGTGGATTCAGATTCAGAGACCGGCCAGGCAAGTGCAATATCCCCCTCAGCTATGGCCTCCAGCAGTGCGTCATCGGGCGCTTTGCGTTGCCAGACAAGCTGACGCGATTGTGCCAGCGTATCGCAGACCAGGCGACCGGTATTGGTACCCTTAACGATTTCCCTGGCGTGAGTTAACAGCGTGAAGTACATGAGGGTCGATTTTACGCGTCCCCCGAAGAAAGTCAGCTATCAGGCCACACTCACCTGATCGCGACCATTTTGCTTGGAGTGATACATGGCTTCATCAGCACGGTTGAAGAGGCTTTCCTGAGTATCCTGAATGTTCATACAGGTCAGGCCGATGCTCACGGAAAGCTCCAGCGCATCGTCCTCTATTCCCAGCTCGATATCATGCACCGACTCTCGGATACGCTCTGCGATATCTGCACCACTCTGGCAGTCGGTATTCGTGAGAAACACAACAAATTCTTCACCGCCATAACGGAACAGCAGGTCAGTTGTACGGGTACAGGCCTTGATCGTATCGGCGACCGCACGAATCGCACGATCACCCACACCGTGGCCATAAGTATCATTGACCTTCTTGAAGTGGTCGATATCCACCACCATAACACTCAGGTCCTGGTCGTGGCGCTGGCATAGACGCATTTCACGCTCCAGTGAGTCATCAAAGGTCGAACGGTTATGTGCGCCCGTCAGTGCATCTGTATAGGCCAGCTGGGTGGCAACGCGGTGGTTAAGACTGTTACGTAGTGGGTGTATCAACAGGATCAGCATGTTCTCCAGTAGCATGCGCTCCGACTCAACGAAGCGACGCCCCCGATACACCGTCAGTCGACCCAGTTTAGTGCCTTCAATATCCAGGTTATAGGCACAGCTATGACCCCGTTGCCGAGCATTCTCGATACTGACATCAGGTGACTCGCACTGATAGCTGTAACCATCGAATAACAGGTAGGCATGCATATGCTGCATAAAAGTACTGATCACCCAGTCGATATCCAGTGACATCTGCAGGGCGATGGCCAGATCCAGTTGAGCCTGCTGCTCCTGGACCGGATCGAAGGGGCGGTAATCCGCTCTCTCACACTCGTTGAATACGCTTTTGACTTCCTTCAGCTCTTTGATCATTTCCTGGGTTGATGACTGAATCTGCATAGGAGTAATTCCTGAATGGGTCTTACCCTGAACTTTGCGACAACCATGCCAAGTTCATCACATTTCAGCATAATGTATATTTTTTCAACAACTTAGCGATATGCAGGACAGATGATAGTGTTAAAAAGCAACGCAACGGTGGCGCTTCAATGGATGATTCGACAGAAATCTGGCGGCAAAATTTTGCCGCCTCAGGTCATTTTTGACGGTTATGGCATTATTCCTGAACGGCCTGCAGGCAGCCTCCAACCGAGCCTGGCAGGCACTTTTCACCATTGATCCAGATAGCGTGGTCAAAACGCGCGCCATCAAGCTCAGCTCCTATCAGAAGGGTCTCCAGTAGCTCGGCATGACTCAGGTTGGCGCCCTTCAGGTTTGCCCCCTGCAGGTTGGCCTGATACAGGTTGGCACCCTTAAGATCCGCCTGCTGAAGCTGGGCCGATAACAGGATTGCCTGCGACAGGTCGGCATAGGCCAGATCTGCCTGCTGCAGCTGGGCCGATGACAGATCCGCCTGCTGCAGTCGCGCATTTCGCAGGTTTGCCGACTGCAAACTGGCATTACGCAGCTGGGCACCCGGCTTATTGCAGCCAGACCAGTTGATCCCCGGCTCCGCAGTTGCCATACAGTCCGTCAGGCGTGCACCTGAATCTCTCTCATCCGTCATATAAACGGCAATGAATGTCGCCAGAAAGAGTACGATTACCGAACCATAGATAAGGCGTTTTCTGGGTTGAGAATAGGGACTATTGAGAACATCGTCGCGAATCTGCCGGTGTAGCTGAACCACGGGCTCTTCATCTTCACGGCGCTCGTCGAATTCTGACTTGCCTGATGACCGGGAACTTCGCTCATCTTCTCGAATGCGGGCCAGCATTAACGCCCTGTCCCCCTCCGGTGTACCTGCCTCTTTCACGACATCAGGTACCAGCGCAGGATACTGACTCACCTCTGCCCAGTGATTTCGATCCTGACTCACGGGAGTTTCGAGCGTAATACGCCCCAGTATCAGGTAACGGCCGATGAGTTTATTGGGGAATGGCCCATGGATTTCCTCATCCTGCCTGAAATACCAGCGGCCTTTGTTTGTTTTTGTCATGCCTGTCCAGGTTGGTAGCCGGGTTGATTCCCGGGTTTATACTGCCTGACAAAAATATAGCAATATTTAAGCCACCACGTCGACTCCTGTCTGAAGGCAGGCGGTGGCTAATGCATCAGGGCGTAAGCTGAGTCACGCCACCCATATAGGGTTGCAGCACATCAGGGACACGTATACTACCGTCCGCCTGCTGATAATTTTCGAGCACCGCAACCAGGGTACGGCCGATGGCAAGTCCTGAGCCATTCAGGGTATGTACCAGCTCTGGCTTGCCCGTTTCGGGGTTTCGCCAGCGTGCACTCATGCGTCGAGCCTGGAAATCGACGAAGTTACTGCAGGATGAAATTTCACGGTAAGCCTGCTGGCCAGGTAACCAGACCTCAAGGTCATAGGTCTTAGCCGATGAAAACCCGGTATCACCGGCACAGAGTGTCAGCACACGGTAGGGCAGATTAAGTTTCTGTAACACCTTTTCGGCATGCCCGGTGAGCTCTTCCAGCGCAGCCCAGGAATCCTCCGGTTTCACCAGCTGCACCATTTCGACCTTTTCGAACTGGTGCTGGCGAATCATGCCGCGCGTATCCTTACCATAGGAACCCGCCTCTGAACGGAAACACGGAGTATGCGCCGTCATTTTAACGGGCATATCCCTGGCATCGATAATCTCACCCCGCGCCACATTGGTTACGGGCACTTCGGCGGTTGGAATCAGGTAATACTGACTGTCTCCGGTCAAGCCGAACAGGTCTTCTTCGAATTTCGGTAACTGGCCGGTACCTTTCAGGCTGTCGGCATTCACCATATAGGGCACATACATTTCAGTATAACCATGCTCGCCGGTGTGCAGGTCCAGCATAAACTGGATCAGTGCCCGGTGCAGGCGAGCCATTGGGCCGCGCATTACAACAAAGCGTGAGCCGGTGAGTTTTGCAGCAGTTTCAAAGTCCAGCCAGTCATTAGGAGCACCCAGTTCAACATGATCCTTAGGCTCGAAATCGAACGACATGGGTTCACCCCATTTGCGTACTTCGACATTATCATCTTCACTCTTGCCTTCGGGGACCGAGTCATCCAGCAGGTTTGGCATACCCATCATAATATCGTTGATCTGCGCCTGCACATCGTCCAGCTGTTTTTTAGCCGCATCCAGCTCATCACCCAGACTGGACACCTCCGCCAGCAAAGGCTCAATATCCTGACCCTGCGCCTTGGCCTTACCGATACTCTTTGACTTGGTATTACGCTCGTTCTGTAAGTCCTGGGTTTTAACCGACAGCTCTTTGCGTTGTGCCTCAAGCGCATTGAAGGCGTTGATATCGAGTTCATAACTACGCATCGCCAGCTTTTTAGCGACAGTATCGATATCGTTTCTTAATAGTTTCTGATCAAGCATAATTTTATCTTCAAATTTTTTTTGCGTTTTTTATGGCACTCAAACCATCGCCTTTGCCCATGTCGCACCCAGCCAGGCCGCTGCAATACACACACATACATTCAGTAATATATTTAAAAAGGCTTTTGTCACATAGCCCTGCTCAAGCAGGTGTAATGTATCCCAGGAAAACGTCGAAAATGTCGTGAACGCACCCAGTACGCCAACCACAAGCCCCAGCTTTAACTCCTGTGACACGCTAAATTTTTCCATCAGTAAAATTGACAGCAGGCCTATTGCCAGTGAGCCAGCGACATTAACCACCAATGTACCGTAGGGAAACCCTCGCCCCATCCAGTGATAAATACCCGAGGAAATACTGTAACGGAGCACTGCTCCCAGTGCTCCGCCCATGGCGACATAAAGTAACGCCTTCACCCCGGCTTACGCAGCTACGATGGGAATCACCTTGTCCGCTACTTCTTTATACTCCGCTATTTCATGGAAGTTGAGGTAACGATAAATTTCAGACGACATGGATTCCAGGTGCTTAACTTTTTCCAGGTATTCTTCCGGCTTCGGAATATAACCCAGAATACCCGCCACGGCAGACAGTTCGGCCGATGCCAGATAAACATTGGCGTCTTTACCTAAACGATTCGGGAAATTACGTGTAGAGGTGGACATGACGGTTGCACCATCCGCAACACGCGCCTGATTACCCATACAGAGTGAGCAGCCTGGCATCTCCGTGCGCGCACCCGCCTTGCCGAAGATACTGTAATAACCTTCCTCGGTTAACTGATGCTCATCCATCTTGGTGGGTGGTGCGATCCACATACGGGTCGGGATATTGGCCGCATTTTCCAGCACCTTACCCGCCGCACGATAATGACCAATATTCGTCATACAGGAACCAATAAAGACTTCGTCGATCTTATCACCGGCTACTTCCGACAGTGGCTTGATATCATCCGGATCGTTTGGACAGGCCAGCAGTGGCTCCTTGATGTCATTGAGATCGATTTCGATGATTTCCGCATACTCGGCATCGGCATCCGGTTCCAGCAGTTGTGGGTCGGCCAGCCAGGCTTCCATCGCATCGATACGACGCTGCAGGGTGCGCTGATCTTCATATCCGTTCGCAATCATCCATTTCAGCAGAGTGACATTCGAGTTGAGATATTCAATGATCGGCTCTTTGCCCAGACGAACCGTACAACCATTCGCTGAACGCTCCGCCGAAGCATCGGACAGTTCAAATGCCTGTTCAACTTTCAGATCCGGCAGACCTTCAATCTCCAGCACACGGCCATTAAAGACATTCTTCTTGCCTTTCTTCTCAACCGTCAGCAGACCCTGCTGAATTGCTGCATAGGGAATTGCATTAACCAGATCACGCAGCGTGACACCTGGTTGCATCTCACCCTTGAAGCGCACCAGCACCGACTCAGGCATGTCCAGTGGCATAACGCCCAGAGCAGCACCAAAGGCGACCAGGCCCGAGCCTGCCGGAAAGCTGATACCTAATGGGAAACGTGTGTGTGAATCACCACCGGTACCAACGGTATCTGGCAGGATCATCCGATTTAACCAGGAATGAATAATGCCGTCACCTGGCCGCAATGACACACCACCACGGGTATGCATAAAGTCAGGCAGGTCGTGTTGCAGCTTGATATCGACTGGCTTGGGGTAGGCCGCGGTATGACAGAATGACTGCATCACCAGATCCGCCGAGAAACCCAGACAGGCGAGTTCTTTCAGTTCATCTCGGGTCATCGCACCGGTGGTATCCTGAGAACCAACGGTAGTCATCCTGGGTTCGCAGTAGGTACCGGGGCGGACACCATCGACACCACAGGCCTTACCGACCATCTTCTGCGCCAGGGTATAGCCCTTGCCAGTATCCTGCGGGTCAATCGGACGCAGGAATGCATCAGAGTGATCCAGCCCAAGGAATTCGCGGGCACGTGTTGTCAGGCCACGACCAATAATCAGTGGGATACGACCATTAGCACGGACCTCGTCCGGCATGGTGGTTGGACGTAAGTTAAATTGACAGATTTCACTACCGTCTTCCGCCAGAATCACGCCATCGTAAGGACGGACTTTGATCACGTCACCGGTGTCCATCTTGTCGACATCACACTCAATCGGCAAGGCACCAGAGTCTTCTGCGGTATTGAAGAAGATCGGCGCAATCTTGCCACCCAGCACCACACCGCCTTCCCGCTTGTTAGGCACGAAAGGAATATCTTCCCCCATGTGCCATAGCACCGAGTTGATGGCTGACTTACGTGAAGACCCCGTACCCACAACATCACCTACGTAGGCAATCGGGTGACCTTTTTTCTTCAGCTCTTCGATCGTCTCCAGTGGTTTTTCCATCTTGGATATGAGCATCGATTTCGCATGCAGCGGAATATCCGGGCGACTCCAGGCTTCGGTGGCTGGAGACAGGTCATCGGTATTCGTTTCACCGGGTACCTTATATACCGTCACGGTGATTTCTTCCGGCATGGCCGGTTTACTGGTAAACCACTCCGCATCCGCCCAGGATTGAATCACCTGTTTAGCATAATCATTGGTTTTCGACATTTCTGCCACATCGTGGAAGGCATCGTAGATCAGTAATGTATGCGATAGTGCTTTTACCGCTGCAGGGGCTGTTGCCTCATCATTCAGGCAGGCAATGAGTGGCTGGATGTTGTAACCACCCAGCATAGTGCCCAGCAACTCAGTTGCGTACTCACGGGAAATCAGTTCGGATGCCGTCTCACCTTTTGCAACAGACGAGAGGAAGGCGGCCTTAACGTAGGCAGCCTGATCGACCCCGGGGGGTACTCGGTGTATCAGCAGATCCATCAACTCCTGAGTGTCTTCACTACCTGGATTCTTGATTAACTCTACCAGCTCAGCAACCTGCTGGGCATCCAGCGCTAAGGGGGGAAGGTTTTCAGCGGCACGTTCGGCTACGTGTTTACGATAGGCTTCGAGCACGATTGGTTCCTTATAGATCAGTGTATTAAATTTTAATCACCTATTATACCGTGACTGCTCCCTAATTTCCCCTGTGAGTTGTGGGAAGTTTATGCACACAGTGTCTTCAGGGGCAAATGTACTATAGTTGTAGAGCCTCTTATAAAAACCCTAACAAGGCTAAAGACTACTGCTCTATGAACTTCCTGGCACTATTCCCCTTTCTAAAATGGTTCAAATTTGTCAACAAGGAAACCCTGCGCGCCGACATGGTTGCCGGGCTTACCGGTGCAGTCATTGTGCTGCCACAGGGGGTTGCCTTCGCAACCATTGCCGGCCTGCCACCAGAATACGGGCTGTATACTGCAATGGTAACCCCCATCATCGCCGCCCTGTTCGGCTCTTCCTACCACCTGGTATCTGGCCCAACAACCGCGATATCGATCGTGGTGTTTGCCGCCATTAGTAAGTATGCCGAACCCGGCAGTGCTGATTTTATTTCACTCACCCTTACCCTGACATTTCTCGCCGGTGTCTATCAGCTTGCGTTTGGCCTGGCGCGTCTTGGCACACTGGTTAACTTTGTCTCGCATACGGTGGTAATTGGTTTTACGGCCGGCGCAGCGATCCTGATTGCCACCAGCCAGATCAAGCATGTACTGGGGCTTGAAATCCCACGCGGTGAATCTTTTTTACATACCTGGGTCGACATATTTAACCAGGTTGAGCACAGTAATCTCTACCTGATAGGTATTGCCATTGCCACCATGATCACAGCGTTATTGATCAAACGTTATATTCCAAAGATTCCAAACCTGTTAATTGGCATGGTCGTCGGCAGCCTGATTGCCTATGCCTTCAGGAACAGCACGGATAGCATCGAGCTGATTGGTGAAATTCCGGGTCACCTGCCACCCCTCTCGACCCCAGACTTTTCGTTTGACACCATCAAACAACTGGCACCGGAAGCCTTTGCGGTAGCCCTGCTGGGTCTCATCGAAGCCGTATCAATTAGCCGCTCTGTAGCAACAAAATCTTACCAGCGTATCCATTCAAGTCAGGAGTTTATCGGCCAGGGCATGTCGAATATTGTTGGTAGTTTTTTCTCCAGCTATGCCGGCTCCGGTTCCTTTACCCGCTCTGGCATTAACTATTCAGCCGGTGCAAAAACACCGATGTCAGCAATATTCGCCGCAATATTCCTGCTATTCATTGTTCTGCTAATTGCACCACTGACTGCCTACCTGCCAGTTGCAGCCATGGGGGGGATTATCCTGCTCGTCGCCTATAACCTGATTGACTTTCATCATATTGAAATGATCCTGAAAAACAGTCGGTCAGAATCCGCCATATTAATCACCACCTTCCTCGGCACCCTGTTCCTGGAACTGGAATTTGCCATCTACCTCGGGGTATTACTGTCCCTGGTATTTTATTTACGCAAAACGTCCAAGCCGGAAATACCTACGCTATCGATCAGCGTTGATGAAAAAAGCGGAAAACGCAGTTTTATGGATATCCAGGAAAAACCGCTCAAGCAATGCCCTCAGTTAAAAATTATTCGCATTGATCGTTCGATTTATTTTGGCTCCATCAGCTACGTACAGGAT
Source organism: Gammaproteobacteria bacterium (assembly GCA_041589175.1). Taxonomy (GTDB): domain Bacteria; phylum Pseudomonadota; class Gammaproteobacteria; order SZUA-229; family SZUA-229; genus SZUA-229. Next base: position 681 of record JBFHWF010000015.1, on the reverse strand, counting down.
CGAATATCCCATATCATGGAGAATGAACATATCTACCATATTATGATCGATGCCTCTCGCATCAATTTTATCGACCTGGCAGGTGCCGAGGCACTGGTCTCTGAGAATCGCATCCTCAAACAACATGGCGGTGGGCTGTATTTCGTCGGACTTAAATCAGAAGTCTATGAATTTGCGGCAAAGGCCTGCTTTATCAAAAAGATTGGTGCCAACCATTTCTTTGATTCAAAGCAGACTGCTATCAGGTGGATATTCCGGGAGCTGGACAGGGACATCTGTTCGACCTGTCAGTCATTGATATTCCGAGAGTGCCAGCAGTAACACACGGTTATTACAGGCATAAAAAAACCACCCATAAAAGGGTGGTTTTTTTTCGTCTATCTAAACTAAACAGACTTACGATCCGTTCTTTTTCATATAGTCTTCAACCGCCGCACTGATCGCATCTTCCGCCAGTACCGAGCAGTGAACCTTAACCGGTGGCAGCGCAAGCTCTTCGGCGATGTCCATATTCTTGATCGCCTTCGCTTCGTCCAGCGTCTTGCCTTTCATCCACTCCGTTACCAGCGAGCTCGATGCAATCGCCGAACCACAACCGTAGGTTTTGAACACGGCGTTTTCGATCACGCCACTGTCATTCACTTCGATCTGCAGGCGCATTACGTCACCGCAGGCCGGTGC
>JBFHWF010000014.1:0-44339 GCA_041589175.1 Gammaproteobacteria bacterium | reverse complement strand
TATCGTCGAATGCACGGTTCCTGCCAGGCCAAAATCCAGGCGATGTATAAAGCTGTTAGTATCATGGATAGCAAAACGACCTGCTGGGACCCTGATACGCCCCGGAGTCGACTTCCTCACTGGCGTGCGCTGTTCCATACTACCAATTTCACCGGCACGAGACACGGGCGTTGCATAACGCTGTCCATCTTCAATCATCCAGGCCTGTAGCACACGACCTTCGTGATCCAGTTTACGGTAATACCAGGTCTCAGGGTTCTGACCTTCATTCCGCTTGTTATAACGAATAACGGTTTTACCTGGCAGTACGTCTACAACCTCGATGCGCTCAACCATCGCTCTGCCCTGCATCGAATATTCGGCGAAGTCACCAACACGGGGGTTATCATGAATATACATATAATCCAGTGATGGCAGGTCCTGTAATTTTGGTACGATGCCACAGGAAGATACGAGGATTAGCGGCAGGACGAAGGCAATTTTCATACAGGCATTCATAATATTTCCCCTCTATTCTTTAAGAGACTATAGCAAAGCTATCCCCTGCCAGCCTGATTACTACTGGACTAAAGAAAAGCTATTTAAGTGTTGCAAGCGACAGGTAAAACCAGTCACTTTTCTGCCAAACAGGTGTATCATTTAGTCCCTCGAAATAGACGTCAGGGATAGCAACGCCAGGAGCCTAATGAACCATACAGAGGCACACACAAACAGCCGAAGCAGTACCAGCAAAACCCGCTGGCTCGTCATCCTGTTAATCATATGCATGATCCCTGTTGTATTACTATCAATCGCTCGGATAAGCCTGCCCTATGCGCTGGTCTGGGGCACACTGGACTGGTTTGAATCACAGGGGCTTGAAGCATCGATCGACGATATCGAAATTTCCCTTCTCAAGGGGCAATTCAAATTACATGGGCTTGTGGCCACTTCCAGCGACGCTCAGGTTCTGGAACTGGGAAGTGTAAGCCTTGGCTGGTCATGGGATGATCTGCTCGAACAGCAACTAAAGTTGCACGATATCCAGATAAACACGATTACCCTGGCCATAAAACAGCACTCTGATGGACGACTCAATATTGCCGGTATCCAGCTTCCTGAGTCAGAAACTCAACCACAGACTCAGGCAGAGCAGTCAGCCTGGGGGTTTGCGCTCAGTCGTTTTTCACTCGATAAACTCAATATCTGCTTTAGCCAGCTGAACAGTCAGGAAAAAACTGAACAGCAACTCTGCCAGAGCATTGATGGCCTGCAGTGGCAGGGTTCGATTCAGTCCGTGACAGGCACTCAGTCGACAGAATCATCTCCGCAACTGCTTATTAGCGGCAATCTGAGCATCAATGAACCAATCAGCTGCTTCACGCGTTATGATAGTAATCAGAACCTGATGGATGATTATTGCGCTTATCTGGAAACACTCAACTGGGCCGGTGACATTTATCTCGCCAGCAACAATACATCTGCCACCAGTCAATTTATAGAAAACAACCAGATTGAGCTACAACACCTGAGAATCGAAGATCGTAAATTAAAACGACAGACACTCGAACTTTCATTTGCATCAATCAATAAGCTGAATATTGACGCCAGCCAAAAAATCAGCGCCTCTGCTGTTCAATTTAATCAATTGAGAGCACTGCCACGCCATACCGAACCTGACGATCAGAAATATATTCTGCATTTTAAAAAACTGTTACTTAACGATACAGCTTTTGCAAATTCACATATTTCGATTAAAAGCATTGAACTGAGTGACATTGGCAGTTTTCTGCTTATCAATAGTGACGGAAGCCTGGAAACAGATTCCTGGCTGTCCGCCAGCAATAAGCAGAAGCAAACATCAGCTGATCGCGCTGAGCAGGCTCAAGATAACAAGCTCAGCTACTCTATTGGTAGCACAAATATTCAAAGTAATCAGCATATCGTACTACTGGACAAACGCGGTAAGGAACCTTTTCGGCTGGATCTACATGACATACAGCTAGACATTGGCAGTCTTGATAGCAGAGCAACTGACAAAATGACTCGCGTTAAACTTGATACCGCCATCGATAAACATGGGCTGTTAAATCTCAACACAGAATTAACGCCATTCTCCAGTCGTCCATCCTTGCAGGGTGAAGCAGAAGTATCAGGACTGGACCTGCGACTGTTTTCACCGATCACACGTCAGGCGATTGGCCACACCATTCATAGTGGACAGCTTGACTCAACAGCGGTACTCAATGTTGACCAGGGGAAAATTAACAGTACGGTAAAACTCACATTAAACCAGTTTAAACTAAAGCCCCTGAGTAAACAGGACGCAGAAAAACTCAATAGTGAATTTGGCTTCCCTCTCAATAGCAGCCTTTCCCTGCTGCGTGACAGGGACAACAGCATCCGCCTGGAAATACCGGTAAGCGGCGATATCGAAAGCCCGGAATTTGATCCACGGGATGCCATTATGAAAGCAACATCCAAAGCTATCAGTACTGCCGTGTTGTATTACTACACACCGTTCGGACTGGTGTTCGCGACAGAGGCCCTGTTTAACCTGGCAACTGCACTCAATTTTGAGCCTGTTCTGTTCGAAGCCGGACTGGCACAGTTAACCGAGACACATCAGCAGACACTTCAGAAACTCGGCAAGCTGATGAAAGATCGCCCTGGCATTCACCTGACCCTGTGTGCGCAAAGCAACCGTAAAGATATGCTTGCTATTACCGGTCAGACTACGGACATAGATAAAAATACAGAGAAAAAAGATATCGCGATAAGCGATACGCTTCTTAATAAACTCATCACGCTCGCCAACCAGAGGAGCGACACAGTAAAAGCCTACCTTATTGAGCAACAGGGTATTAAAGCCAGCCGACTCATCGAATGCACTGCAGAATACAATGATGATGCAAGACCATCAGTTGATATTAGTATTTAAAATACCTCATTGTAACCATCTAGCGCTGCGAACATTTTTACCAAAAGGCATCACCTTAAACACTGATCAATAAACCACATATCCCCGACTGATATCAGCCAGGGACAGGCTTTCATATCTACAGCATTGAGGCTAAATATTAGCCTGATCGATGATTACTTTTTACGACGAGAAACGCCAGCTAACCCAAGCAAGCCAGAAGCGAATAACCAGGCAGCCGCCGGTACTGGTACCGGGTTGGGCATTTCACCCTCAATCACATCATTGGCACAGGTTGGGCCCCAGTGGAATGCCAGGTTTGAGCTACCCAAAAGACTGGTACCCTCGATATCAATCGAGAAGTTAATTAAGTCATTGCCTTCATCAACAGACCAGCCGCCCCTGGTAATGGCTTGCGTAGTATATGAGCTGGTATCTACGGCGACTTCCTGTTCCTTGCGATAATAACCACTGGACATAAACTCATTACTCATTTTTATATCCGAGTCATTATTACCTGCATTTAACTGGTAAAGCACTCCATATCCACCAGAATTTGACCAGCGATTATGCAGGTTGAAACCATACTCCCAGACAGTTCCATTTGTATGATTATCTTCGCTATATGGCGCACTACCGTATGGATTCCAGCTGGTGCTGATAAACAGGTCACCATAACCGATACCATTGGCTGCATAGTTAGTATACACACCGGCATTGCCTGCAAAGGCTGTGTGTATAGATACATTGAGGATTGTGCCTGTAATACTTGCTGTCAGTGAGTAGGTATCAAACAACGAAGCAGATAGTGAACTATCTTCGATTACATCACCATAATTCTGTGGGTCCATACCACCATGGTAAGTATCTATTATGGTTGTTGAGTACGCAGTAGTGCTAACAAGTAATGCAGCGGCGAGTGTCAGCGATTGAGCTGACAAAGAAATTAATTTAGACATTTTGCGGTTCCTTTGGTGTTGCTTATTATCCTTTGGATGCCCGTGCCATTTACCGCTCTGGCACGTGCTAATTATATTTCAGTCATACCGCCTGAACATGCCCCGAATGGGTTAGGTAAATATTTTACGAGCTCCCTTTGACCCGGCCAGTAAAGTAATCATCTCTCAACTTCTACGGACATGGCCGAGTGAGATTAGCGGTTTCAACTCCACTGAAGAATGAACAGCCTCACAAACATATCCATAACCTGCATAGACTGGTCGTGAGGTTTTTACTGTGATTACCTAATATTAACCCACGACCCGCTTAAACTTAATCATCCAGCTTCCGGATACCATGTAGGAAAAATCTGATAATAATCGAACAATTTGCAGACAGTTACGAGTTGAAACACTCAGTCATCGATTGTTTGATCTAAAGTGACACTTTTTTCATATTTGCACCGTATCATAGCAACCATTAAATGGATGTAACCTGTTGGTGCATCACGATGGCCAGTTAAGAAGACGCAAACGAGCCCAGACCTTCTATACGTGTACGTTAACACCATATTTAGCGATACAACTTTACGCTGGCACAGTTGTTGAATAAAAACATCAAGACCTTAATGTATAGAGCCCGACTATGAGTCTGATATCAGCCGTACCACGGCGACCCGTATTGCTTGTCATACTGGATGGCTTTGGCGTGAACCCGAGCAAACGTAATAACGGTGTTGCAGAAGCCCGCACACCGCATCTGGATGATTTTTTCAGCCGCTTCCCACATACCACACTCAATGCATCGGGTACGGCTGTTGGATTACCGGATGGTCAGATGGGTAACTCCGAAGTCGGCCACCTGACACTTGGGGCTGGTGCTGTTATTCGTCAGGACATTGTTCGTATCGACGACGCCATAGATAATGGCGATTTTTTCAGAAATCCAGAATTCCTGGCTGCACTGCAACAGGCTAAAACACTGAATCGTCCGCTACATCTGCTAGGGCTGGTTTCGGATGGTGGCGTACACAGTCACACCCATCACCTCTATGCGCTGATCAGGCTATGCAAACAACAGGGTGTGCGTCCATTGTTACACATGTTTACCGATGGCCGTGACACACCACCTCAATCGGCACTTAACTATCTCCGCGATGTCGAATCTCGACTGCATGAATGCGGTGGTGCGATTGCCAGCATTACAGGACGCTATTACGCTATGGATCGTGACAAACGCTGGGAGCGTACCGAACGCGCCTGGCGTGCACTGGTACTTGGTAAAGGCATACAGGCAAAGTACGCACAGACCGCGATACAAAGTGCTTACGCTGCGGGTGACACGGATGAGTTTATACAACCGATACTACTACCCAAATTCAGCCCCATTGCAGAAAATGACCCTGCTATATTTTTTAATTTCCGCAAAGACAGGCCGCGTCAACTGGTTGCTGCACTGGCCGACCCTGAATTTAAAGGCTTCGATCGTGGTGCTGCACCGCTGGCCAGCCTGGTTTGCATGATGCCCTATGACCGAGCACTTAAGTTACCCTATGCCTTTACCCCGGAGCAGCCCGAAACAACACTTGGACAGGTTATAAGTACACTGGGGCTTGCACAGTTTCACTGCGCAGAAACAGAAAAATACGCCCATGTAACCTACTTTTTTAATGGTGGCCGCAGTGAACTTTTTTCCGGTGAAAAACAGCTTTTGATTCCCTCACCTTCCGTCAACACCTATGACCAGAAACCCTCAATGAGTGCAGATCAGGTTGCCGATGCAGTGATAGGCGCGATTAGTAAGGGTCGCTATGCGTTTATTGTTGTTAACTTCGCCAACGGTGACATGGTGGGCCATACCGCGAAACGTCAGGCAGTGCTGGAGGCCGTGGAAACACTGGATCGAGAAGTGAGTCGAGTTCTGGAGTCCGCCGAAAAAGCGGGGTATTCCGTACTGCTAACAGCCGATCACGGTAATTGTGAAGAACTGATCGACCCCTTCACTGGCGAACCTCATACCCAGCACACCACCTACCCGGTACCCTGCCTGTTAATGGACGAAGAAAACTGGCAACTATCATCCACCGGCGGGCTTTCGAATATCGCGCCAACGGTCCTGCAACTTATGGGCATCACACCACCCGAGGCAATGACGGCACCATCCTTATTACTCAGAAAGCTTCCTGGCAAACGACCACAAAACCGTAAGCAGCCACAGACCTTAAGGGGTGTCGCATAACACTTACGCTTGCGTTTTTTTCTTACCAATAACCTTTGCCAGCAATAGAGTCGATGGCCGTCGTCCGCCTGATTTCATATTTAGCCACTCGACAAACTTGTGTACAATAGCCCGCATCAGGCCATAAGCCGGGTTATGATGTCAGTAGCTGAAGAGTTGATACACAATGAGCCAGATTAAAGTTTTATTCGTATGCATGGGCAATATCTGCCGATCCCCCACAGCTGAAGGCGTATTTCGTCATCTGGTTGAAAAAGCGGGACTGAATCAGCATATCCATATCGACTCGGCAGGTACTCATGCCTACCATGTAGGCGAACAGCCAGATCAACGCGCACAGGCAGCAGCTCGTGGCCGCGGTATCGACCTTAGCTCACAACGTGCGAGACAGGTCAAACCTAAAGACTTTCAGGGCTTTGATTATGTCATCGCTATGGATGCAAGCAACCACAGCGATCTACTCAATGTCGCTGGAGGCGAGGCTGATAACCTGCATATGTTCCTCAACTTCGCAGATAACTTCAGTGAAACCGATGTGCCCGATCCCTACTATGGCGGTGAACAGGGTTTTCAGCATGTTCTTGATTTAGTCGAAGACGCCTCGACAGGTTTAATCAAACACATACGTGAGCAACACAACATCTAGACAAAACGGCCCGGCATCGTACTCAGCATGCCAGGCCTGCCTCCCCAAAGCGATTACGTCTAATGACGCCTGAGTCCTGCAAGGGCAATAAGACCAGATATACCGCTAATAAATAAAATTATTGATGCCGGTAAGGGTACCTGGCCTGGCTCGTAAACAGCAGTTTCGAAAGATGCTTTCCATAAATACACGACAGCACTGTCATTCTGACTATCGTTTAACACATGCAGCACCAGACTTTCTCGCCCATAACCATCAATCCAGCCACTTAGCCGTGTATTGGCGTTGTCGTAAGCAAAACCGAACGTGTCATATGCAGCCGAATAATCAACTACACTATGACCGCGCCACAGACCATCAGGATCATTATCGGTTGTCGCCTGTGAAAAAAATGCGGAAATATTATCACTAAACGTAAACACAGCATCGGTTTTGAAATCCAGATTAAAAACCCTGTAGTCCATCACATCAGTTTTATAACGTGTTCCCGCCTGGTAATAATGCCAGGTTCTCACCCAGCTCTCGTCATCATAAATAAAACTGAACGAAACAACATCGTTGACATCAAACGCACTATCAGCAAGGTAGTTATTAGAATAGGGGTCCCAGTATTCGACCTGAGCGGTTACGGTGGTCTGCATTAGAGCAGCGTAACACTGGCTGGAAACCGTGAAACATAAAAGCAGGTAGATGATTTTTTTCATTTTCCCTCCCTGACGAATGAATCTGTTATCTGACGAGTTAACTACACACAACCATCACACCGCACAGACTATTCGCACTGCTATCCATTTCGTCTTTGACTCTATCAGGTGAGCACACTCTGCAACCTTGATTAACCTCAAACAAATTATGGTTAGTATGGTGACGCCCCTTAAGCGTAAAGCGGCAACAGAATTAGCGACAAAAAAAAGCCCCGACTTTAACAGCCAGGGCTTTTTGCTTCACCAGAACAGGGAACGATCAGGAGGGAAATTCCCATGGCTTCGGCTTGTCACTTTTAGCCTCGCTGTTTGCTGGTTTTTGCTCAGCTGGTTTCTTTTCAGCCGGTTTCTTTTCCGCAGGCACCTTGCCCGCTGACGAAGTTGCCGATGCAGGCTTGCTCTGTGAGTTAAACTCCCAGGGTTTTGGCGCTGCGGCGGGGGCCGCACCACCAGCAGGCTTTGCAGCTTCCTGCTTAGGTTCAGGTTTCCTTTCTACCGGTTGTTTTTCAGCTTTCTTCTCCATCGCTGCAGCGGTTTTTTCTGCAATAGCATCAGCCGATGCAGACTGACTAGCTGTACCTGCAGATGCATCTCTGGAAGCGGCAGGCTTACTTTCTACCGACTTGGGTTTTGCATCAGATGCCGCTCTATCAGCTGAATTCACAGCTGTCTCACCCTGACCAGCGGCAGCAGTTTCAGACTTATTACGGCCGCGCTTATCGTCTTTCGGTTTTTCTTTTGCTACAGGCTTAGCACTCACTTCAGCACTGGCTTCACTAGCACCAGCAGGTACCCCCGCCGATTGCTGCCGTTCCGACTGTGCACTTTCTGCCGCAACCTGTGGTCTGGGCTTAGTGGATGACTGAGCCTGATCCTGCGACTTGCTAACTTCCGCATTGTCGGTAGATTTTTCGTTACCCTCTACCTGACGATTCTCATTACGATTGCCTCCACGGCGACGACCTCGTCCTCGGCGATTATTACGGCGACGACTACCGTCCTGACGACCCTGCTGCTCGCCTTCGGCCTGTGGTGATGCAGCCTGATCAGCCTGTTCATTGTCAACCTGGGCCTTATCCGCACGCTTGTCCCTGGTACTCTCTTTGCGCTCTGGCTTGCGATTGTCCTGGCGGGTCTGATCCTGACGAGTATCCTGACGTGACTGGCCACTCGCATCGGATTTCTTCTGCTGACGCGGTGAATCTGACTTCTTAGCCCGTGACTGGGACTTGTTTTCGTCTTTCGCATCATTACGATCAGCGCGACCTTCTCCGCGACGACCACGGCGACGACCACGGCGGCGTTCATTACCCCCGCTATCACGTTCCTTAGGTTTTTTCGCTTTGGGCTTTTCTTCTTCCTTCGTTTCTTCGCCAGGAGACAGGACCTTGAAAATACGCGCCAGCAGGCCAGGCTTTTTCTCTGGTTCTTTTTCAACCACCACCGGTACTGGCTGTGCTGGCGTTACCGAGCGAACGGCCGGGCGTTCGGCTTCCGGCTGGTCAGTATCTTCCCTTGGTGGCAGATACACTTCCTCATTATTATCAGCCAGCTTGTAAGAAGCTTTACCTTCGTAGGCTCGAGTTTCAGAAATACGGACCCGGGTGACATCATAATGGGGTGTTTCCAGGCCAGGATTGGCAATAAAGGAAATCTCTACACCGGTACGCTGTTCAATATCGACCAGATCATTACGCTTCTCATTGAAGACAAAGGTCGATACCTCAACAGGAACCTGGATAATCACGCGGCCTGTATGTTCTTTCAGTGCTTCCTCTTCCGCAATACGCAACAGGGAAAGTGAAAGCGACTCAATATTACGTATGGTGCCCAGACCATTACAGCGTGGACATTCAATCTGCGTGGCCTCGCCCAGTGACGGACGCAGGCGCTGACGCGACATTTCCAGCAGGCCAAAGCGAGAAATACGACCGACCTGCACACGGGCTCGATCCATTTTCAGTGCTTCGCGCAAGCGGTTTTCAACCGCACGCTGGTTCTTGTTAGCCATCATATCGATGAAGTCGATCACGACCAGACCACCCAGGTCACGCAGGCGCAACTGACGCGCAATTTCATCCGCCGCTTCCAGGTTGGTATTAGTGGCGGTTTCCTCGATGTCACTGCCCTTGGTAGCCCGCGCCGAGTTGATATCGATAGAAATCAGGGCTTCGGTATGGTCAATAACAATTGCACCACCGGATGGCAGACTGACCTCGCGCTGGAAAGCGGATTCGATCTGACCTTCGATCTGGTAACGGTTAAACAGCGGTACGCTGTCCTGATACAGCTTCAGCTTACGCTGGCTGTTTGGCATGACTTTCTTGATAAAGTCTTCCGCAATTTTATAGACTTCGGGATTATCGATAATGATCTCACCGATATCATTACGGAAGTAATCACGCAGTGCGCGAATAATGACATTGCTTTCCTGGTAAATCAGAAACGGTGCATCGCGTTCTTCCGATGCCTTCTGTATCGCATTCCATACCTGTACCTGATAATCCATATCCCACTGCAGTTCTTCGGTCGCTCGACCTACACCCGCTGTACGCACGATCAGGCCCATACCCTGTGGAATTTCCAGGCCACTCATGGCCTCGCGAATTTCCTTACGATCATCCCCTTCGATACGGCGTGAAACACCACCCGCACGCGGGTTATTTGGCATCAGCACCAGGTAACGACCGGCCAGCGAGAGGAATGTTGTCAGTGCGGCACCCTTATTACCACGCTCTTCCTTATCAACCTGAACGATAACCTGCTGACCTTCTTTTACCGCCGTGCGGATATCGGGACGGCCAGAGGCATTACGCCCTTCTTCGGTAAAGTAGGTACGGGAAATTTCCTTGAATGGCAGAAAACCATGGCGTTCGGCACCATAGTCAACAAATGCGGCTTCGAGACTGGGCTCAACCCGTGTGATGGTGCCTTTGTAGATACTCGCTTTTTTCTGTTCGCGAGAAGTAACTTCGATGTCCAGGTCGTAGAGCTGCTGCCCGTCGACCATGGCCACGCGCGTCTCCTCTTTCTGGAGAGCGTTGATTAAAATACGTTTCATTAGAATGTAAACCTGGTTTTGATTGACACCCTGATGCGTTTGAACGAACCGGTACGAGCGCGGGCTGTCGGGTCTGCACGGGTGTACCGAGCATCCACAGATAAACAGCCGCCAGCCACTCTTCCAGTAACGCGACTGCGTCTGGAGTTTGCCGGTTCAGTTTCTTATATAGTTTCTGTATCAGAGTGAAATTCATGAAATTGTTAATGGTTGTTGCCAGATTTGAAGGCTCTGACGCACCAGTTTAGGGTTCATAACCACAGCTCTAACTCAGCCTGTATAAACCCGGATTCGGTTTTCCAGCAGATATAAATCCGCAGGTACTCCTGGAATCGTAGACCTTAAATGCCTGAATTACCCGCACTTTCTCGTGCAAACCACGTAACCCTTTGATTTAAGGCCGTATAAAAAATACTTTTCCGGGAACACGCAGAGTTTTGCAAATTGTGACAGGTGGGTCAAGCAAATATTTTGCTCTGTGCGCTACATTGGTGCGACCATACAACGTATAGAACCCCACATAAACATATGTATTTAATCGAAAAAGCAGACTATATTCGGGTTTGCTAAATTACTATACGAGATCTGGTATCATTGCGCCATGAACGACAAGCTCCAGAATAATGCGCATCAACAGGTACAGATGGTCGAAATTGGTCCCCGCCATCACGGCCAGCGGCTCGATAATTTCCTGATTACCCACCTGAAAGGCGTACCCAAGAGCCGGGTCTACAAGTTACTGCGCAGCGGCCAGGTAAGGGTTAACAAGGGTCGCAAAAAGGCTGATTACCGCCTTCAGCAGGCTGACATCGTACGCATTCCCCCCGTCCGCCTGCGCGAGCAGGAGTCCGGTAAGGCTCCCGCCCACCTCTTACAACAACTCAAAGATTCACTCATCTATGAAGATGATGACCTGCTGATCATCAACAAGCCCTCAGGCATGGCGGTTCATGGTGGCAGTGGCGTGCCATTCGGGGTCATCGAGATGCTCCGTCAGTTACGCCCCAACGACAGCATGCTGGAGCTGGTACACCGTCTCGACCGTGATACCTCTGGCTGCCTGGTCATTGCCCGATCCCGCAGTGCACTCGATGAGCTGCATCAGCACTTTCGTGATGAACATAGTGAAATGCGAAAAATCTACCGGGCGATTCTCATGGGTCGCTGGCAGGGCGCTGAACGCATGATTGATGCACCACTGAGAAAGAACACCCTAAGAGGTGGTGAGCGCATGGTCGAAGTCAGCACCGATGGCAAACCTGCACGCAGCCTGTTTACGCCACTGGCGTACCATGACCAGCTGAGCCTGGTCGAAGTTGAACTGTTCACCGGCCGCACTCACCAGATTCGCGTACATGCCCAGTCAGCGGGTCACCCGGTTGCGGGCGATAAAAAGTATGGCGACCCCGCCTTCAATCAACAATTACGCCAGGCCGGGTTCAAACGCATGTATCTACATGCATATCAGCTGGCATTCTCCCTGAAGGGCAAAGATTACCAGTTTTTCGCACCATTAAGTGATGACTGGGAGACGCTACTGAATTATCAGTGGCGGGCGTAGAACACGATGTATGTAGAGAGATTAAAGAATGACTGACACCCGCCCTTACCAACTGCTGATCTTTGACTGGGATGGCACACTAATGGATTCCGAAGCACGCATTGTCGACTGCTTACGCAAAGCGAGTGCGTCGGTTTATGGTGAAGAAAACCGCAGCAATGATGATCTTAAAGATGTCATCGGCCTCGGCCTGCGTGAAGCCCTGCGTAAACTTCATCCACACAGCACTGACAGTGAACTACAGACAATGGCTGATCATTATCGCTATCAGTATATGGAAATTAATGTAACCCACTCGACCCTGTTCCACGGGGTTGAAGCACTATTACAGCGGCTGGAAGATCTGGGCTACTGGCTCGCCATCGCCACCGGCAAAGGGCGCCAGGGCCTGGATCAGGTACTGGCGCAAACCGGGCTGGGCAACCGCTTTCATACCACCCGCTGTGCCTCAGAGACGTTTTCCAAACCCCACCCCCTCATGCTGGAGGAAATCCTTGACCAGCTGGGCATGGAGGCCAGACACGCTTTAATGATTGGTGATACCGAATACGATATGGAGATGGCGAAAAACGCTGGCATGGATCGCCTGGCTGTCAGCTATGGAGTACACCCAACCGACCGGCTACTGCGCCATGAACCTGTGGGTTGTATCGATGATATTCTGCACCTTGAAAGTTTTCTGTCTGAGCTTAAAAGCTAGCCATATCAACAGGTTCTGCATACACTTAGGGCTTTTACACGACACCGCTGGGAAAACGCCATGAGCGAAGGTAATAACTGGGAAAAAGACGTACTCACTTCGATTGCCACCGAAGGCCTGAAAGAGCAGAAGCGCTCCAGACGCTGGGGTATATTTTTCAAGCTTCTCACCTTTGCCTACCTGTTCCTGCTGCTGGTTATCCTTACACCTGATCAGAGCAACACCCCCGCAAAAGGCAAGAAACATGTCGCCCTGATCGATCTTAAAGGTGTGATTGCTCCCGGCTCTGAGGCAAGTGCAGATAATATCGTAACGGCGCTGCGTCATGCCTATGAACACCCCAATACACGTGGCGTCATACTGCGCATTAACAGCCCCGGTGGTAGCCCGGTTCAATCCGGTTATATCTACGATGAAATACTGCGCCTGAGAGAGAAAAACCCGGATATTCCATTGTATGCAGTGGTCAGCGATATCTGTGCATCCGGTGGTTATTACGTCGCAGCAGCGGCAGAGAAGATCTACGCCGACCAGGCCAGTATCGTTGGCTCGATTGGTGTGCGTATGGATAACTTCGGTTTCGTCGAGGCCATGAAACGCCTGGGGATTGAGCGTCGTACCCTCACAGCGGGTGATAACAAGGCCATACTGGATCCATTTGCACCAGAAAATCCAGCCGTTACGGAACACCTTAAAATTCTGTTAAATAGCGTACACAACCAGTTTATCAACGCCGTGAAACAGGGGCGTGGTGATCGTCTAAAAGAAGTTGACGGCATGTTCAGTGGGCTGATCTGGACAGGTGACCAGAGCGTCGAAATTGGGCTGGTCGATGAACTTGGCAGTGCAGGCTATGTCGCACGGGAGGTCATTGGTACTGAGAACATCGTTAACTTCACCATCGAGCCCGACTTCTTCGAGCGATTTTCCAAACAGCTGGGGGCTGGAGTTGCCTCTATCCTGATGCAGGCACAGCTCACTCCTCAGCTCAATTAACGTCTTCTCCGTGCGCTCGGATTGATAGAGCGCACGGTATCGCAGAGCCACCAACATATTCTCTAAGATCCCTCAAGATTGATTTCCAACACTGTGATTTTATTTGAAAAAATGTGAAATTGAACTGGCAGGGCTGGCTTGCAGCAGCTATGATCTATGGCTAAGTGTTTGCAACGCACCGGCTCATGTCAGTTTACTGCCCAAATGACTGGCCACATCGAGTGGCAGCAAAGAGTCCGGAGATAACAATAACAACGGGGGATGAATGAAGCAGGCATTCTGGAAAAAAGACTGGTTTGCAGGTCTTGCCATATGCATTGTTATCCTGTCACTGGGTAAAACCGGTCTGTACGATGGCCTGGAACGTGCCGCCTATGATTTCGGTGTGCGCGCATCAGAGCGCGAACCCAGTAACAAAGTCGCCGTTATCGCCATCGACGATACCAGTATCGCCAATATTGGTCGCTGGCCCTGGCCAAGGGATATTCATGCCGAGATGCATCGCATCCTCCACGAGGGTGGCGCCAAGGTTATTGGCCAGACAACTTTTTTCATCGAGCCTCAAATCGACCCTGGTCTACGCTACATACAGCAACTGCTGAAGTTTTATGGTAGCAGCAGCCTTGCGCAACCCGCTCAGGCCCCCGCCCTGCTGAAACAGGACATCAATATTCTGGGCGAAAAACTGTTACAGGCAGAGACCGATCTCAACACCGACCAGAAACTCGCAGACAGCCTGCGCGATACCGGCAATGTCGTACTCTCCATGCACATGGGTATCGGTATACCCCATGGTAAACCCGATACCTCCCTGCCAGGCTATATCACCCGCAACCAGATAGAGTCGGTAAAAAACAATCCCACGACAAACCCCAACAACGCATTCCCGTTACCGGTCAGCGATATCCTCTACCCCATCGAAATACTGGGCAATATCGCGGACAGTATTGGTGTACTGGCAGCCTACCCGGATAATGATGGTGGCATACGTAGTGAGCCGCTCGTCCTCGACTACTATAACCAGCTGTACCCGTCTCTCTCTCTTCAACTGGCACTACGCAGCCTTAACCTGACGCCCAGGGATGTGACTGTAAACCTCGGTGACAACCTGCAGCTGGGACGCCTGACGATCAGAACCAGCGATGAAATGCTGATGCACACTTTTTACTATAGTGACAGTAACGGTAACGCCGCTTTCCCGGTCGACTCATTCTATGATGTATTGCAGGGCAAGATTCCTGCCAGCAAGTATCGCGATAAAATTGTTCTAATTGGCGCCACTGCCGTCGGTGTCGGTGACACCATGGTCACGCCGATTAATGCCAATATGGCACCGGTACTAACCCTGGCACACTCCGTATCCAGCATCCTCAATGAAGACTTCTTTATCGAGCCGGAATGGCGCACACCCGCACTCGCAGGCATCACTCTGCTGGTTGCCCTGTATATTATGCTGGTGCTACCACGCCTCAAGGCAGGTGTCTCTGCAACTCTGACTTTACTGTTACTCGCTACGCTGTTCATAACTCACTATGTTTTAATGACCAGCCAGGGACTATGGCTACAGCTGGCAAGCCCTTTTGTGCTACTGATAGCCGGCCACCTGTTGCTCACCACCCGTCGCTATCTGACCACCGAAAAAGGCAAGATGGCACTGGATGCTGAATCCGCCGAATCAAATCGTATGCTGGGTCTGTCTTTGCAGGGCCAGGGGCAACTGGATGCTGCATTCGACAAATTCCGTCGACTACCAAAGTCGCCCGAAACACTGGAACTGCTGTATAACCTGGCACTGGACTTCGAGCGTAAGCGGCAGTTCAACAAGGCCGGCTCGGTGTATCAGGTGATGAAAGATATCGATCCGAAATTCCGTGATATCAAGAAACGCATATCACGTGCCACTGCAATGGAAGAAACAGTCATACTGGGTGGGGCCTCTGCAAATTCCGCGAGCGGCACCCTCTTACTCAATACCAGTGGCGTAGAGAAACCGATGCTTGGTCGCTACGAAGTCGATAAAGAGCTGGGCAAAGGTGCTATGGGGGCGGTCTATCTCGGCAAAGACCCAAAAATTTCCCGTGTGGTGGCTATCAAGACTATGGCGTTATCACAGGAGTTCGAAGAAGACGAACTACAGAATGTAAAAGACCGCTTCTTCCGTGAGGCTGAAACAGCCGGTCGACTCAGCCACCCGAATATCGTGACGATTTATGATGCTGGCGAAGAACACGATCTTGCCTATATTGCGATGGAGTTTCTTAAGGGCAAGGACATGGTGCAGTATGGTAAACCTGACCAGTTACTACCGGTCACGCGAGTACTGGATATCATTCGTCGCGCAGCCGAAGCCCTCGACTACGCACATCAGCATAATGTTGTGCATCGTGATATCAAACCTGCGAATGTCATGTATGAAGCCGAATCTGACACCCTGAAAATTACCGACTTTGGCATTGCCCGCATTACAGATGCCAGCAAAACCAAAACAGGTATGGTTCTGGGTACCCCCTCCTATATGTCTCCTGAGCAACTGGCGGGTAAAAAAGTGGATGGTCGATCTGACCTGTTTTCTCTGGGTGTAATGCTATTCCAGCTGGTTACCGGTCGTTTACCCTTTCAGGGCGATTCAATGGCCACGCTGATGTACAAGATTGCAAATGAAGCTCACCCGCAGGCAGACGCCATTCGCCCTGAGTTACCGCGCTGTGTCTGCGTGATCATTAATCGCGCACTGGCCAAGGATCCACAGAAGCGCTACCAGACGGGTGCACTCATGGCAGCAGACCTGCGTAAATGCCTGCAAATTATCGCGCAGAAGAAGAAGGCGTCATAACCAATGAGCCTGAGAGAAAAAATACAGATTACCGGTATCACTGACGAGGGTCTGGTGCGCGAACACAACGAAGACAGCATCGCCAGTGATGATGATCTTGGCCTGCTGGTTCTTGCCGACGGCATGGGTGGTCACAAAGGCGGTGAAGTTGCCAGCGCCATTACCGTTGATACTATCCTGCAGGAGCTCAGGGAACATCTACAAAATATTCAGCCCGGTACGATTGATGATACAACCGGCTATAGCAGTGAAAGCATGGCAATTGAAAGTGCCATTAAAACGGCGAACAGGAAAGTTTACGAAGCGGCGCAGAATAATTCCAAGTATGAAGGCATGGGTACGACTGTTGTCGTTGTACTGTTCTATGACAACCGCCTGACCGTTGGGCATGTGGGGGATTCAAGGCTCTACCGTATGCGCGAAGGCAAGCTTGAGCAAATGACACGTGACCATACCTTATTACAGGAACTGGTCGATCGTGGTTTCTATACCAAGAAAGAAGCTAATGCATCGTTAAATAAAAATCTGGTCACCCGGGCAGTAGGTGTGAACCCGAATGTTGACGTTGACCTGCTGGAAGAAGTTGTCCTGGTTGGCGACCGTTACATGCTCTGCTCAGATGGTTTAACCGATATGATTACAGATGACCTGATAGAAGATATTCAGTTAAACTATCGGGATGATCTGGAAAAAATGAACATGGAATTAATAAAACAAGCCAAGGATTATGGCGGCAAAGATAATGTGTCAGTGATGCTGGCACAGGTTATGAAGGATTACCGCGGAGACTCCGGCTGGTTTTCCCGATTTTTTAATATATTTTCCTAAATTAAGACAGGTATTAACATGGCTACGATAGAAATCAGTTTTGGTGGAGACATTACGCAGGAAGTCTCTCTGGATAAGGAAACCATTACCATTGGCCGCAAGGGGGATAATGACATCCACCTGGATAATCTTTCTGTCAGTGGACACCATGCCAGAATCACGACCATCATGAATGACTCTTTCATCGAAGACCTGAACAGTACCAATGGGACATACCTCAATGGTTCACTGGTTAAAAAACAGGGCCTGTCTCACAACGACGTCATCAAGATTGGCAAACATGAGCTCCGCTATATCAATGCCGATGCTGCAGCCGATGTGGGTTTCGAAAAAACCATGATCATCAATCCTGATGCCGATGGTATGCAGGAAACTGAAGGCAGTGCAGACATTGATAAATCCGTCGGCAAGATTGTACGGGAAATTGCCTCCAGCGATGCGGGTAAAGCCAGTCAGCCAAAAGCACGTGTCCGCCTGTCAAGTGGTGCTAATAGTGGTAAGGAACTGGAGCTGACCAAGGTACTGACAACCCTGGGCAAACCCGGCGTACAGGTTGCGGCTATCACACGCCGTCCTACTGGCTACTTCCTGATACATATCGATGGCGGTGATAATGCCGGCCGCCCCAAAGTGAATGACAATGAAATCAGTTCACAGGCACAGCCGCTTAGCAATGGCGATAATATCGAAGTTGCCGGCGTTACAATGACATTCCTTATCGAGTAATACATCCACACGCCTGTTGAGCTGTATCTCAACAGGCTTCCTGTTTTTAATTTCCCTCTCGCCACGCCTGAATATAATAATATTCATGTTGTATTAATTATTCTGAGCACTGCATGAAAAAAACTCTGTGCCCTTTCTCCAAGCCCATTATTGGTAACTGGTGTCGTTGCAAGCACGCCAACCTGGATGAACGCTGTGGCGGTAAGATGACATGTCTTATGGCCGAAGACTATCTCGAGGGCTGCTATGCACTGGTCGAGCTGTTTAAACAGCGCTCACGTTTTGTACTAGGCATTACAAATGAACAGGATGCACTCACACATCAGCAGTTAATGAAAATTCGATGTGGTGGCCTGCTTGGCATGCAGCGACTGCTACAACAACAGGAAGCCGTACCGGATGTACTGGACATTATGCAACTGGCACGGGAGGTGTATGGGGATGTGGAGTCTTTTCCATTCAGTGATATCGTTCCTGATATCCAGAATTTTTCTCATCGTAAACGTCGACGAAAAAACAGAGACGATCCAAACTAGATAATTGCGTATTTCTTAAGTCGATACAGAAACACATCCCGACTAATACCTAACAACCGAGCGGCCCGGGACTTGTTCCCTGAACTGGCCTGCAGCGCCTGCTTCAACAGATCCACTTCCAGCTCATCGAAGCGTATTCCACTCGCAGGCAGGGTAAAGCCATGATTGGCTGTAGCGGGCTGGCGAATCGCCAGTGGCAGGTTATCCAGCTCAATCTTCTGCCCCTGCAATAACACCAGTAATGATTCGCAGACATTGCGTAACTCACGCACATTGCCTGGCCAGTGATAATCCTGCAGACAGGCTAAGGCTGATTTGCTCACGCTGGCACAGGGTAGCTGATGCTGTTGAGATAATTCAGTCATAAAGTGCTTCACCAGAAGCGGTATGTCCTGCTTACGCTGTGACAATTCAGGCAAACACACAGGCACCACATTCAGGCGATAATAAAGATCCTGACGAAATTCTCCCTGTTCGACACACTGGGCCAGATCGCGATTGGTGGCTGCGATCACACGTACATTCGCCTGTTCCACCGTACTTTTGCCAAGCACCTGGCACTCACCATATTCTATAAAGCGTAGCAGTTTGGCCTGTATCGGTAGTGGCAACTCACCAATTTCATCCAGAAACAGCGTGCCCCCTTCTGCTTGCTGTACAAACCCATTGTGATGACGCTCGGCACCAGTAAACGCACCTCGGCGGTGCCCAAACAACTGAGATTCCACCAGTGCCTCTGCTAGCGCTGCACAGTTAACCGCGATAAAAGGTGCATGCTGACGTGGGCTGGCAGCATGCATCGCCCTGGCAAGTAACTCCTTGCCGCTACCCGTATCGCCCTCGATTAAAACCGTTACATCGGTACGTGCAATCAGCTCAGCAGTATTAAGCACCTGCTTAAGTTCAGCGGACTGGCCTATGATATGTGAGAAATCCTGACTCATATTGCGTGTCTTTACCTGGTCAAAAATCCAATAAACAATCGTCAAATAAAACTTAGTGATGATGCTGATGCCCGTTATCAACACCGATAAACAGGCTGGCAATGGCCGTAATAACCAGCACCACACCTATCACCTGGCGGGAGTATGGCGTATTCGCCAGCCGCCTGACCCAGCCCAGCATCACCCCGGCAGAAATCATTGCAGGCAGGGTTCCCAACCCGAACGCCAGCATCATCGATGCACCCTGCACCGCTGAACCAGCGGTCACGGTCATTAACAGCACCATATACACGAGACCACAGGGCAGCCAGCCCCACAACATACCGTACAGTAGTGCCTGATAAATAGATTTAATCGGCATCAAAGAACGGGTTAATGGCTCAACTTTTTTCCACAACGGCTGGCCGATTCGCTCCAGCCGAATCACCTGCGGCAACCAGCCACCAAGATAGAGGCCAATCACCACAATAAACACAGCACCCAGGACTCTCAGCAGGCGATGTGCGGCATCATCATCGAGTCCCAGCAGGCCAAGTGCTTCGTGCCCCGAGACCCCCGCCAGTGCACCCGCCGCGGCATAACTTAACAGCCGCCCCAGGTTATAGGCAGTTACATAGCTGCTTAACCGCATCCGGTTGTTACGGATATCGGCGGGCAGGCTCAGGCTTAGCGCCCCCATGACGCCACCGCACATACCCAGGCAGTGCAAACTACTGAACAGGCCGATCAGAAACAAAGATGTCAGAGTTTGTGGGGCATCCAAAGGCGCTTCTACCGATAATTTATGGGTTATTACAACAGACTGGGCCAGAACTGCCAATGGGAATCATTTGGCCCTGGCTAAACAATACTTATACAGATTAAGGGCGGCTATTCTAAAACATACGGCATACAGGATAAAGCCAGCGGCCAGTCAGTGGCAGATTCAGGCCTGAAACAGCCAGTACGTTTTGTAAAATGTCATCTATACTTTTCGTGTATAAGCAATGACTTAGCGACTGCCAGATAACCAGAAAAGATGATACAAACGAATAAAAACAGTCAGTCCCCACTGTTCAGAGAAATACTGGATCAATCCCTGGATAGCTTCGACCGAATTACACGTCTGGCTCAACATTTACTGCCCTCATCGAGCTGCTTCATTGTTGTGACCGAAAGCAATGAATCATGGCTGGTATCGGCGGCCGGATGCAATGATGACATACGGGCACCTTCCACTTTAGAGGGTAACTTTCACTCACTCAACAGTCCCCTTATCATCGAGGACACCACATTAGATACCAGTGCTTCCTCACACCCGGCCATGACGATTGCGCCCCACTCCCGCTTTCTTGCATTGCTGCCTTTCAATATCGATAGCAGCGATACCCGTGGTTTGCTGGTAATTGCCGATTCCAGCCCGAGATCGATCTCCCCTTCACTCAAGCAGAGTTATCTCGATCTTTCATATCTCGCCGCATCAGAAGTGGAACACAACCTGCTGCTACAGATACGCAACGAGCTGAAACACAGTGAACATGCGCTGCGTATCGAAAACGAACGCCTCGCCCTTGCTACACATGCCGGTAATATAGGTATCTGGGAATACAATATCCTCACCAATGAACTGAACTGGGATGATCGAATGTTCGAACTGTACGGCATCCAGCGTGACCAGTTTCCCGGTGAATACGAAGCCTGGAGCCATGCACTGCACCCCGATGATAAAGCCCGTTCAGAACAGGAGTTAAACGATGCTATTCAGGGCGTTAAACCGTTTAATACCGAGTTCAGAGTTATCTGGAAGAATGGCGAAATCCATTACATTCACGCAGCGGCCAACATCATAAAAGACAGCTTGGGTCGTGTAGAGCGCATGATTGGTGTGAATCATGATATTACCCAGCGTAAAAAGATGGACGAAGCAGGGAAACAGTTCCAGAGTATCATCCAGTCATCCGACGATGCCATTATGAGTAAATCTCTCGATGGCATTATCACCAGCTGGAACCCGGCAGCCGAAAGTATGTTTGGTTACAGCAGTGAAGAAGCCATTGGGCAACCTGTACTCATCCTGTTCCCGGAAGAAACGCCAAAGGAAGAACAGATGCTCATTAACCGCATCTCGACCGGTGAAAAAATCGAAAACTTTGAAACCGTGCATCAACATAAAGACGGTTCACTGGTTGATGTATCGGTTACCGTTTCACCCATATTCGATGATGCAGGTGAAGTCATTGGTGCATCAAGAATTGCACGGGATATTTCCGAGCGGAAAAAACTCGATCGAATGAAAAGCGAATTTATCTCCACCGTTAGCCACGAACTGCGTACACCACTAACTTCGATACGCGGCGCACTCGGTCTGATTCTGGGAAAATCAGCCAGTCAGCTACCCCCCAAAGTTGCATCCATGTTACAGATGGCCAACCGCAATGCTGAGCGCCTGAGCCTGCTTGTAAACGATATTCTAGACCTGGAAAAAATTCAGTCTGGCGCTCTCCAGTTAAAGCTCGAACGAATAGATCTGGTTGAACTACTTAAACAGTCCTACGAAGAAAACACTGGCTTCGCAAGCAAACATCATGTGAGTCTTGAACTGAATTTAGAAACCGAGTCGGTGTTTACCTATGGCGACGAGAAGCGCCTGATGCAGGTACTCGCCAATCTGATATCGAATGCTGTTAAGTTCTCACCTGAGAAAGAAAC
Organism: Gammaproteobacteria bacterium; assembly: GCA_041589175.1. Lineage (GTDB taxonomy): Bacteria > Pseudomonadota > Gammaproteobacteria > SZUA-229 > SZUA-229 > SZUA-229. The sequence continues at coordinate 22,040 of JBFHWF010000014.1, read as the reverse complement.
CGTTCAACTTTCTATCACTGCTATGGATGAATACGCCGAGATTAGTGTGAAGGACTACGGCCCCGGCATACCGGAAGATTTCCAGTCCCGTATATTTCAGCGTTTTGCACAGGCCGATAGCTCCGACACCCGTGAAAAAAGTGGCACGGGTCTCGGCCTGAGTATTTCCAGGGCGATTATTGAACGACACAATGGCATTATTGATTATGAAACTGATGCGGAAAAAGGCACCCAGTTTTACTTCCGTCTGCCCGTGGCAACTGATGAATATTCAATACCATCCTCAAACAGCCTGCACACCCCCGCACGCCGAGCACTCATATGCGAAGACAACCTGGATGTTGCCGAAATACTCCGAACCATTCTTGCCAGCGAAGGCATACACAGCGATATTGCAACCCTGGTGAGTGAAGCCAGAACGTTAGCTATGCGGCACAATTACGATCTGCTAATACTGGACCTGAAACTTCCCGATGGAAATGGTATCGACCTTCTGCACGAACTGGACAATAGCCATAGCAACGAAAAACTACCTGTTATTATCGTATCCGGAGCTGCCGAAGAGTCACGTGATAAATACCTGGGAAACTCAGATATGATAGTAGACTGGTTACAGAAACCTATTCGTCAGAACAGGCTACGTGAGGCCATATTAAATATTCAGTATAATCGCCCACACATTCTCCATGTCGATGATGATCTGGATATTATACAGGTAACAAATTCACTGGTTAAAAACTTTGCCCACATTGATCACGCCACGACACTGGCAGAAGCCCGTACCCTTCTGGAGGGCAATAGTTATAACCTGGTCATTCTGGATATCATGCTGCCCGATGGGCAGGGTGATCAGCTACTGGATGCAGGCGATATTAATTGCCCCTGTATTATTTTCAGCTCACATCAACCCGATTTTGACCACCCCTGCATAAAGGCCACAATGAATAAATCCATTTCCAATATTAATCAGCTGCGCGATAGTATTCTCGCAGCACTAACGCCTCAACAATGGAATGATTCATAATGAGTGAGCCTATCAGTGTCCTGTATGTTGAAGATGACCCGGATATTCGCACTATCACGGATATGGCGTTAACCGATGAGGGTTTTGACCTGGTTTTATGTGAGCTTGGGCAGGAAGCGATCAGCCAGGCTCAGAACATTAAAGTCGACCTGATTCTGCTTGATGTAATGATGCCTGGCATCGATGGTCCCACAACGCTACGAGAATTGCGCAAATACCCACACCTCAAAGATACTCCTGTTATTTTTATGACGGCAAAGGTTCAGCCCGACGAGGTTGAGAGCTATATGCAACTCGGTGCTCTGGGCGTCATTAAAAAACCCTTCGATCCAATGCTACTGGCAGATAATATTCGTGACCTGATGAATATTGAGGTTGATGAGCCAAAAGACAGCAGCATAGAGAATGCATTAAGCGAACTACACTCACAATTCACAAATGCCCTGCCAGAACGCATCGAGGAAATACAGAAAAACTGGGAAATTGCCAGCACCTCAGAGGATATACTCAACTCGGATTTTTATCGAAACATACATAGCCTTTCTGGCTCTGCCGCCACCTTTGGCTATATTCGACTCGGCGAAGCTGCCATAGAAATTGAAAATATGATAAAAGAGGTTGAGGAGAGCCTGCCATTCAATAAAACACTCTGTCAAGATGCCTTGCAACAGCTATATAAACTGGCAACACTGCCACCGGATAAAACATTCAGTTTTTCAGAACCGGACATTACTCTTAATCGTAACAAGCCCGCCAATCAACAATACCTCATTTATGTACTGGATGACGATATTTCACTGGCAAATGAAACCGTAAATCAGATTAAAAAATTTGGCTATAACATCGAAGGTTTTAATACCCTTGATGATATTCAAAAAGCAATACAGAAAAAAATACCCAATGCGTTAATCATTGATATCAGCCTTAGCGAAGGACGACGCGCAGGTTCAGATTTTGCCAGAAAAATCAGTGAGACCTATGGCGAACAGATTTCCATCATCTTTATGTCGGGGCATGATACCTGGCAGGATCGCCTCAACGCTGTGCGGGCAAATGGTGAAGCGTATATTTCCAAACCGGTGAACTTCGAAGAACTGACAGAACTACTCGATCGTTTATCTGGCCGAGCAACCAGCATTCCTTATCGTGTTCTTATTGTTGACGACACAGCACTCCTGGCTGAACACTATTCCTCCGTATTACGATCGGCAGGCATGGAAACCCGGGTTCTAACCCAGCCTGAAGACATTCTGAATGTTCTACCCGACTTCCTTCCCGATCTGATACTCATGGATTTATATATGCCAGACTGCACGGGTATCGAGGTATCATCGGTCATACGCCAGCATAGCGCCTACACCAATTTACCGATTGTTTACCTGTCGACTGAGCAAAGCATACAGAAACAGCTTGATGCATTAAAAGCAGGTGGTGATGATTTTTTACAGAAACCAATTAGCGATGATCACCTTATTGCTTCTGTCAAAATTCGATTACGCCGATTTGTACAACTCAACGAATTGATGACAACCGACGGACTCACCGGACTATTAAACCACATTAACCTCAAACTCACACTGGACCGTGAACTAACTACTGCTAATCGAAGAAACAATAGCCTGTCATTTGTAATGATCGACATTGATAACTTTAAGCATATCAACGACACCTACGGCCACCCAGTTGGTGACAGGGTAATAAAAAGCCTGGCACGATTATTTAAAAACCGCCTGCGCCGTTCAGATATTGCAGCTCGCTATGGTGGTGAAGAATTTGCGCTGATCCTTCCCGACACAACACTCGAGCAGGCTAAAGTCATCATCGATGAATTACGCTGCATATTTTCTGAACTCAAATTCCCCCACGAGCGCGGAGATTTTCAGGCAAGCTTCAGTGCCGGCATAGCTTCAAGTCATGACGTAAAAGACTTACAAAAACTGATCAACACGGCTGACGAAGCCCTGTATGACGCGAAGCACAGGGGCCGAGACTGTGTGATTGTGGCGACAGACACGCATATCGGAAAACAGAACAGTTCCCCGCAATAGAATCCCGATCAAATATTAGTAGACTGACTACTAACAGGTGGGCCTGTAATCAAGCCGAGCCCACCTGACCCTCACCTTTAAAGCAGCGTAAGGAATACCCGGAGAATTAATCGTCACTGTGGGTTTCGTATTCACCACTCCAGCCCATCTCTTTAGCCTTGGTGATGGCAGCATTATAAATTTCCTGGTGGCGCTTGAGCAGGTCTTCGGGTAACTGGCTTACCATGCAGCCATACTTATCCCACTCGGCATCCACCTGATCCTTGAGTACATTAATACGCCCAATTTCCCAGCCTTCGCAGGTTTCATCATCGGCAATCAGGCCGAATACTCTGGCATCACGGATGACCTTGCCTATCATGCTCATACCGCCAAACTGGTCATTGTCCAGGCCAACATATCGGTCAGGTTTACTCATAGCTCTCAGGCCTCTAAATGGGTTTACCAGTCATTAATGTGTACTGGTGTTATAAAAACCCCGCATAGCGCGGGATACAAAAAATGGGTAGCAGAGTATATAGGGCAATGCCCTCAAATTTAAACTCAATATTTATAATTATACCCATAGACAGTGAGTGATAGATATTGAGCAGATGAATGAAGACGGCAGCTTTATTTGCATCATACCCGGAATCCGCATAATGTAAGCCCACACCCCATAACGGCATAAGGAATCGGGCGATCGCAAAAATTCTTGTTACCGGGGCCAGCGGTTTCGTTGGCAGCCATATCCTTGAAACACTAATGAGCATCCAGCACCCGGATATCGACGTGGTGGCTGCCTGTCGCAACCCGGCTGGATTATTACCCACCTACCAGGGGGAGGTACGCGTCGGTGACCTGCGAGATCCGGACTACCAGGACAGGCTGCTAGCCGGAATCGATATCATCTGCCATGCCGCAGGCTGGAGCAGTTTTGAGAATAGCGGCGACACCTGCAACAGCGCCTACCTGGAACCCACCATCGACCTGATTAACCATGCCATCGAGTGGCGCGTAAGTCGTTTTGTTAACCTCAGTTCCATCTACGTAGCACGTCCACACGAGCGAAATAACCCGCAATCTGTCGGTCATCCACGCGCCTACTGGCCCATGATCAACTGTATGATCGCCGTGGAAGACTATATGCGCAACTACCAGGACAGTCGTTGCCAGTTCATCAACCTGCGAGCTACCATCTACTCTGGACAGCGCTTACATACGGGCCTGCTGCCACACTTATTCCGGCAGGCCGAAACAGCAGCACTCACGGGTATCAATGGACATCTGGGCCACCTGCCATTGATTGATGGCCAGGATATTGGTCAGGCCTTCGCCCGCGCCGCACTCGCACCTGTGGAGGCAGGTTACCGTTGCCTGAATATCTGTGGCCCGGAAACGCCGAAACATGAAGAGGTACGAGCATTTAGCCAGAAAAAGCTGCAGCATCCCCTGATGAGTACGGCCATACCCGGTTATATCGCACATTACTGGCTTCGCACACAGGCCAGAAGTCGGGCCCTGCTCGGCCGCCCCGCCCTGTCTACCGCCCTGCTGGACATGCTCGAATCTCCCCAGATCGACAACACAGCTGCCCAGCAGGTGCTGGGCTACGACCCGGAAGTCAGCTGGCAAGCCAGCCTGCTATCGACATTCGATGCCTATAAAAATCAAAAACTTAACTTTAGCCTCAGCCAACCCTATCGCAGCCTTGAGCTAGATTAACCCCGTTTCCCTGACACTGCAGCATCAGCACCTGCCAATATACTGAAGGATTTCTGTTGACAATTATTAGTCAGACAACTATCTTATTTTTCACAGCGCTGTAATCCACAAAACCCATAAGCCGAAGTTTGCTCCAGCCATATCGTAAACCGGCGAAAAGCAAGCGACACACAGGAGGCAGGCATGACAACAGCAATTCCCGTAAACACTTCCCCCCAGCAAACACCCATGACACCGGACGAACTTAACCAGTGGTTTGATCAACGGTTCGAGGAGCGCCTCAGGCAGACTGAACGGAATAAAACACCTTCGATGAGCATTATTGCCACCAAGGGAACCATGGACTGGACATATCCTCCATTTATTCTGGCATCGACCGCAGCCGCCCTCGGCTGGGATGTGTCCATTTTCTTTACCTTCTATGGTCTGGAGTTGCTCAAGAAAGATCTGAAACTGGGTGTCAGCCCACTGGGCAACCCGGCTATGCCGATGAAAATGCCCTATGGCCCGGCATGGCTACAGAATATCGACATGAAGATTCCAAATATTATTCAGGGAAATATGCCTGGCTTCGAATCCATGGCCACCGCCATGATGAAGAAGACAACTGAGAACAAGGGTGTCGCCAGCATCGACGAACTGCGCAGCCTGTGTCTGGAAGCTGACGTAAAAATGCTGGCCTGCCAGATGACAGTAGATCTCTTTAACTACAACGAGAATGATTTTATCGATGAAGTGAATGACTGGGTCGGCGCTGCCAGTTTTCTACCCACCGCACAGAAGTCTGATGTCACCCTGTTTATCTAAAAAGCCGTAGAGTCAATACAAACAGATAAAGGAGAATTCGATATGTTCAAAGCGAGTAATGCCATGCGGCTGATGTTTCTCATGGCAAGTATCGTGACCACAGTGGTCATCTGGGCTGCACATAATTTCCAGCTAAACTGGCTTTATTACACCATACCCGGCCTGTTTCTGATTGTAGCGATCACAGGAATATGCCCAACCATGGGTATCGCTCGCATGATAACCGGAGAACGCCCATAAACTGAAAGCTGGCCAGGCCAGCACCCTCTCCACACCTGTTCGCCCAGACAGGTGTGGCTTTTTATTATCAGCATCCTTAAGTATAACTGCCGAAAGATAATAATTAGCGCAAATTTGATAACGATATTTTAATGCTATCTCGAGTTTCATCGACATGTCGTATCAAACGATCGAGTGATTCCCTGTCTGCTGGTATTTTTTCCCAGTTATGAGCCCAGTGTGTTTTTAACGCCTGTGCTTTGTTATTAACATCTGGCGACACCAGTATAGCTAAGTCAGAAACCAGACCTATTTTCACCCACCCCTTACGAGGATTTCCTTCCTGTTTATCCTGATCAAAATGAGCGGCGTAAGCTATCTGCTCAAATTCGGATAACTGCAGCAGGATCTCAAAGGCAGCGGTGCGTATATTGTTATTGTCTTCGGTAATTTCCAGGCGCCAGGCATTATAACTAAACCCCAGCACAGCAAAAATAACACCGGTTAGCGAGGTTATAAAAAACAACTGCAGTTTCTGTCGCAGTTGCATAATATGCTTAACCGTTATCCTTTAACCAGTTTAACGCCTCGTCCCTGTTATTAAAGACGCGGGTTTCCTGGCTTAATTCCTGCGATAGTATGCTGTACATCTTCACCAGCGGCTCTGCCAGTGCATATTCACAGAGTATGGCAATTTTTGCGTGCCCCCGCACATCGTCGAAATTCTTTCGCATCGCTACCAGATCCTGCTGCAGCTCAAGGGTGATATTATTGAACTCCATTTCACTCACATCCCACAACGCATTGGTCGATGATGGGATACTATCCGAGTGAACCACCTCCAGCAGAGCCTCTTCCATCTGCTTGAGATCTAAAGTGCCAGTCGCATTGACAACAAGCAACTGAGACTGATTATCATAATCCAGGCTGATTGGCATTGTTCCTTACCATTAATTCATTTATCGATTAAAGTCACTTGATCACTGGCTCAGGCATCCTTTACCCAAACCAGAATACGGTTGTTTGCAGGCATTTCGATATCTTTATACAGACTCATATCGTATTTGTCAGCCAGCTCCTGTAAAACTTCAAAATGTTTAATGCAACTTCTCGGATCTCGCTGTTTGAGCCACACATCAAAATTTGCGTTACTTTCCGAGGTATATGTTCCGTTATAGTTAAATGGACCATATTGTGCAAACAGACCACCTGGTTTCAGAGTGGCTGCAACATGCTTGATCATATTTTCAACCTGCTCATTAGAAATGATATGGGTTGTATTAGCAGTAAACACATAATCCACTTTCTCAACAGCCCATGGCCCGTCATCCACATCAATCACCAGTGGAGGCTGGATACGGTCATGAGTGACTTCACTAAACCACTGGCGCATACCCTCATGCTGGTCTTCGAGATCACTCGGCTGCCAGTGAAGATGTGGCATATGCTCTGTAAAGTACACCGCATGCTGCCCCGTACCACTACCAATTTCCAGCACCCGGCCATTCTCTGTAAACAGCTCTGATAGAACGTCCAGGATAACCTGCTGGTTCTGTATGCAGGACTCTGCCACCGGTTTCCGTATCATTGATAAAACTCTTTTAACACGCGGAACAGATAATAAGCATCCCAACGACCTGCAAGTTCCCGGATAGAATGCATCGCAAAGGTTGGAACCCCAACATCAAGGGTACGTATACCTGTCTCAGTCGCCGTAATAGGCCCGATCGTACTACCACAACCCATGTCACTTCTCACCACAAATGATTGCACCGGCACATCTGCCTGTTTACATAACTGCCGGAAGAAAGCACTGGTATCACTATTCGTCGCGTAACGCTGATTTGCATTCACCTTGATCACCGGGCCCATGTTAATTTCTGGACCGTGGTTAGCATCGTGACGGTCGATATAGTTCGGATGAATAGCATGCGCATTATCAGCAGATACCATCATGGAACGATCGATCATACGAATATAACTCTCGTGACTACCTGCAATGCGCTCCAGCACCGACTGTAGAAAATTACCCTGTGCACCACAACTGGATGCACTGCCCACTTCTTCGTGGTCATTACATACCAGTAGCTTACTACCCGGGTTACTGGTTTCAGTCATCGCCATCAGGCCGGTATAACAGCTCAGCAGGTTATCCAGTCGCGCACTGGCGATGAAATCCTGATGCAGGCCAACATAGGCGGGTTCCTGAACATCATAAAAGCTCAGTTCAAAATCAAGTATTTCAATAGCGCCCGTTTCATCCTTGATTTTCTGTAACAGAATATCTCTGAATGATGGTTTATTGGTATCATTCTGGGTCGGCAGTTTGAGTACAACCGGTGGAATATCGGTTTGCGCATTAATCGAACGGCTATTGTTTGCCTCGCGATCAAGATGTATTGCAAGACTGGGAATAATTGCAACGGGCTTATCGAAGTTAATCAGTGTGCTGCACAGATCACCATCTTCGTCGAGATAGTTAACTCGACCAGCCAGTGACAGGTCGCGATCAAACCATGGGTTTAGTAGCGCACCGCCATAGACTTCTACCCCTAACTGATAATAGCCATTCTGTAACATATCTGGCTCAGGCTTAACTTTGAGGCAGGGGCTATCGGTATGCGCACCCACCATTCTGATGCCATTGGCGATGACATCATCGCCCAGCTTGAATGCAATTATCGATGAGTCATTGCGCGTTACATAATAGCCCTGCGTTTCCTGGAGCTGCCACTCATCCGCCTCATACAGACGTTGATAGCCGGCACACTCGAGCTTGTAAATAACCTGCTCAACGGCGTGAAACGGCGTTGGTGACATGGCAATAAAGTCCATCAGATCATAATTGAACTTTTCATCATTCATAGTGTTAGAGCCATACTCTCAAAATTAAGTTATATAAATTAGTATACCTAAATCAGCCTGCCGATATACCCACTGTTCACACGCCTTTCTCAGGGCGCAATACGACACAGGCTTTTTTCTTCATAGCCGGTAATCACCGAAACCATGCCATACAGCGACTGGTTCAGTTCTTCATCACCGGTATCCACATGAACAGGCCGCCCCTGTAATGACTGAAGTTTTTCTGCCGTGGCAATAATATCAATATGCGACAGCCCCAGGCGACGTATCACCTGGGGACTGATCTGCTGATTACCCCGGCCAAACAGATGCCCCTGCCCACCAATCAGAGTCACTATCAGGCGCGCCTCAGGATACTCATCCAGCAACTGAAGAATCTGCTGCTCTGTCAGATCCTGGGCAATTAACTCACGATTATAAACCGCATCGACACCCAGTAATGTCGATGGCAAACCAAGCTCTTCCATGACAGCTCGTGGCGTCGTTCCTGACCCTACCAGATAGAGACAGTCTGTTTCCATTATGTCTACCAGGTAAGCGGCGATATCCTGTATTGCCAGTGCCTGCTGTTGCCCGCCCCCCTCTTTCATGCCCTGCATAAAACGGCTTTCCGCTGGCACCTGTAAATATCCAAAAAGGCGTGCTCGCACCTGGTCATTACGAAATGCCTCTTCATCGATATCCATTACCGATGCTTCGCTCAATGACAATGGACGCCCCTTAACCAGCAATCGCAACAACTCACCCGCATGGGCAGGGGTAACGGCATACACTGAAGAATGAATTTTGCAACCTGCGGGTACGCCGACAACAGCGAGCGTACTCGATTGCAGGTGCTCACCCAGCACCTGATAGATATTACGTGCCGTACCATCCCCACCAGCGAACACCAGCAGATCGATACCTTCCCTGAGAAACTGCTGCAGTGCCTGCTCAGTATCTTCCCCACGGGTTCTCTCGGTCTGTGGCTGGTATACAACGCGCACCTTAAAACCCATAGATTCACAAAGGTTTTGACCCATATCGCCAGATGCCGTAATCAGTTCCAGCTGATCGCTAAACGCCAGTAGTGGCTGCAAAGCCTGTTGCATACGTTGCTGCGCATGAGGCACGGCACCCAGGGCCAGCGCTTTCTGCTGTATCACTTCACCATCGGAGCCCTTCAGCCCAACCGAACCGCCGATACCCGCTACCGGGTTAATGATGACACCTAATCTAAACAAATCCGCTCCCGCCAGGGCAATTAAAAATGATATTATTATCGCCCAATTCAGCCATCTGGTTGAGTGTTAATTCCATTTACACCTACATGGACAGGTGTAGGCTACTAATAGTGACATATATCAGGACCTAATCGATGAGTTTCAAGCACCCATTCCTTCCTCGCCGCCAGGCTACCGCCGTTATGGTTGGTAAAGTCACCGTTGGCGGTGATGCCCCAGTCGTCGTGCAGTCCATGACCAATACCGATACGGCTGATGAAGTTGCCACGGCCGTGCAGATTGCGGAACTCGCGGCGGCCGGTTCTGAAATCGTCCGCATCACCGTCAATACACTCGAAGCGGCACAGGCTGTTCCAGGTATCAAAGCCCGGCTCAAGCATATGGGTATTGATGTTCCACTGGTTGGCGATTTCCATTTCAATGGACACAAGCTACTGACCCAGTGCCCGGAGTGTGCCGAGGCACTGGACAAGTATCGTATTAATCCTGGCAATGTGGGCCGTGGTAAAAAACGCGATGAGCAGTTCGCCACCATGATCGAAATGGCCGTGAAATACAACAAGCCGGTACGGATCGGTGTCAACTGGGGCAGCATGGACCAGGAACTACTGGCACGCCTGATGGATGAAAACGCCCAGCTCGATGAGCCCAGAGATCCAAAGCAGATCATGTTCGAAACCGTCATACAGTCTGCTATTGGTAGTGCACAAACAGCAGAAAAACTTGGCCTTGCGAAGGATAAAATCATTCTTTCATGCAAGATGTCCGACGTACAGGATCTGATCACTGTATACCGTGCGATGGCCGAGCGATGTGACTATGCACTTCACCTGGGGCTAACCGAAGCCGGTATGGGTTCTAAAGGTATCGTTGCCTCAACCGCAGCACTCGCGATTCTCCTGCACGAAGGCATCGGCGACACCATCCGTATTTCACTGACCCCGGAACCCGGCGCGGCACGCACCAAGGAAGTCATCGTTGCCCAGGAAATTCTACAAACCATGGGATTGCGTTCCTTCGTTCCACTGGTAACCGCCTGCCCGGGTTGTGGCCGCACCTCCAGCACCTACTTCCAGGAACTGGCCGAACAGATTCAGCGCTACCTGCGTGAACAGATGCCTGTGTGGGCACAACAGTACCAGGGTGTCGAGACAATGTCGGTCGCCGTGATGGGCTGTGTGGTCAATGGCCCCGGTGAAAGCAAGCACGCAAATATCGGCATCAGCCTGCCTGGCACGGGTGAAAAGCCCGTGGCACCTGTCTACGAAGACGGTGAAAAGACGGTCACGCTAAAAGGTGATAATATAGCCGATGAGTTCAAGGATTTACTCAATGCATATATCGAACGGAGCTATCCACGTATAACCTGAGGCGGTCGATTCATATACCGGAATCATCATGCTAGGGATACTTAAATACTTCGCAAAACCAGTCATTCTGCTACTGCTGAGTACACTCTCATTAAGCTGTAGTGATGATAAAAATAGCCCTGACACCCAGATCCACAGTTTTTTTGAATCCACACGACTCGCCGTAGAGCGGCGTGCACATGATGATATAGCAAACCTTATTCACCCTGATTATCGTGATCATAACGGCCTCAACAAAAAACAGCTGGTGCAGCTACTTCGAGGCTACTTTTTCCGTCACCGCCACATTTATCTAGTGAATCAGATCAGGTCAATCGAGTGGCAGGACAATACACATGCCTTTGTCGTTCTGTATGTCGCCATGGCAGGAAAGAAAATCGAAACACTCGATACACTACAGGGCCTGGGCGCCCGTATTATTCGGCTTGAATGTCAGCTGATAAAAGACCGTCACTGGAGACTGCTCCAGGCAAAGTGGCGTGATGCCAGTATTTCTGAAATGCTGCAAGATTAACTGGCTTGAAACCAGGATACTTTCCAGGCGGCAATTTCCTCCGCTGGCATAGGACGTGCGATATGATAGCCCTGTGCTATATCACATCCGAGGCTTTTCAGTTCATTATAAATTTCGGCGGTTTCTACCCCTTCCGCAACCACATTCATATTGAGCTCGTGACCCAGCATAATGCAGGTTTTAACAATGGCTCGTGACTCCACATCATTCAGCATCGACATGATAAAACTTTTATCGATCTTTAATTCTGTGAAAGGAATGCGATGCAGCTGTGAAAGTGATGAATAGCCGGTTCCAAAGTCATCGATCGACAGGCTAAACCCTTTCATGCGCAGGCGCGTCAGAATATCGAGCGACGTTACCAGCTCACCCATCAGAGCACTTTCTGTCACCTCAAGCGTAATATTACCGGGATCCAGCTGGTTCGCTTTAAGGAGTTCAAACAGATGCTCCGGTAAGGTCAGGCCCTTGATATTTTCTGCGGATATATTAAGTGCTATTGGAATTTGCAGCCCCATGCTTCGCCATTGCCTGCACTGCTCAATCGATAACTGCAGGATCTGCTCAGTTAACTCACCAATCAGGTTGTACTGTTCTGCCATCCCGATGAACAGATCCGGGTAAACCAGGCCTCGAGAGGGGTGGTTCCATCGAACCAGTGCCTCAACACCGGACAACTGTCCACTGGCGATATCAATCTGTGGCTGGTAATGCAGAATAAATTCACGTCGATAGATGGCTTCATGCAACTCATCAAGCTCAGGCTGCAGATGATTGCTATGTACCGTATCCGGTACGACAGGGGATTCGACACTCAGCTCAACCATGAGCTCCTGCAGCTGTTTGATACGAATGGGCTTGGTCATGCTGGCAGAAATTTTCAGCGCATGTGCCTGTGCCAGTTGCTCAGCCGAGTGCAGTACACCAACATCATGACCACTGATCAGTACCAGGCGTGCATTACAACTTGCATTGGCCAGCGTCCGTATCACTTCAATGCCATCGATATCAGGCATATTCAGATCTAGCAGGATAATATCGGAATGCTTAAGAGAGACCTCAAGAAATTCCTGCGCCTGATTAAACACGGTAACAGGCATGCCAAAGCCCTCAATCGCTACCTTGAGAAGCTCAGCCATTTGCACATCATCATCGACTACATAAACCTGGCTCATTTACATCCTATGGTATTATCAGTATTCATATGATTAGTCTTTCACGAATCCAGTAATTCCCTGATTCGCATGAGTAACTGCTGCCGATCAAATGGTTTGTGCAGCAAATTCGCATGCAGGACTTCATCTTTATTTCTACGGTGCAAATCATCACTAAAGCCACTGACCAGCTGAATTTTCATACCGGGGTAAAGCTGATGTATTTGCTGTGCCAGCTGATAACCGTCCATTTCCGGCATTAGCACATCGCTGATCACCAGGTCAAAGGCGTCTTTCGCAAGCGCTTGCAGTGCCTGCTTGCCGCTCAGAGTCTTAACGACATTATAGCCCTGAGAGCTGAGTATCGCTTCGAGCAATTCACCGAGAGACTCTTCATCATCAACTATCAGTATATTTTCAGTACCACGACTGATCTTATGTAACTTTCCGCTTTCCTTAACTGTCTGCGCCTGCTGAAGGTAGCGTGGAAAATACAGACTAAAGCAGGCACCATGATCTGGCTCGGATTCAACCACAACATTGCCATGACTACGGATCATAAAGCCATACACCTGGCTGAGCCCCAGGCCATTACCTTTTTCCTCTTTGGTCGAAAAGAAAGGATCGAATATTTTTCCAATAATTTCTTCGGGTATGCCCATGCCGGTATCACATATTTCCAGGCAGACATAATCTCCCGCACCTGCTTTCAATTCCAGCTTGCGCGCTTCCTCATCATTGAGATGCAGGTTACGAGTATAAACATGAATATTTCCTGTACCTTCCATAGCATGCATGGCATTGATACACAGATTAAGTATGGCGTCTTCAAGGTCGTTCTCATCAACATAGACTGCCCATAATTCCTGCTCCAGATGGTATTCAATACTCACCCTGACAGTCAGCGTTTTCTCCAGCATATGCAGGTTATCATTGAGTATCTCATTAATATTAATGACTGACGCTTCGGATGTTTTTTTACGGGAGAAGGAAAGCAATTTTTTCGTTAACTTGGCTCCACGACTTCCCGCATGGTAAATCTCATTAACATATTTCAATAGCCTTGGATTATCTTCTACTTCATCTTTTACCAGCTCCGCATAGCCGAGGATAACACCAAGCATATTATTATAATCGTGTGCAATACCACCGGTTAATTTTCCAAGCGCATCCATTTTCTGACTATGCCTGAGCTGCATTTCCTGATGCTTCTGCTCAGTCACATCGAGACAGGTTCCAATAAACAGACGTTCGCCTTTTTCACTGGAAGGCATTTCCGACACATGCAGATTCATGAAAAATTCCTGACCGTCCTTGCGCATAGCAATAACTTCACGACCATAACCAATAATCTTTGACACGCCTGACGTAACATAATTATGTATATATGTGTCATGCTCACTACTAAATGGCTCAGGCATTAGAATGTTTACATTCTGGCCAATAATTTCTGATTCGTCATAACCAAATATTTTAGATGCCGCATGATTGAAGCTTTTGACAATACCCTTCTCATTAATACTAACAACGCCATTATCCATAAAATCCAGCAATAAAGAGGTTTCCTCTTCCTTCTGAATAAGCTCGATGTTTTTAGCCTCAACTGTATCCGCCATACTGTTAAAACTGGCCGCCAGCTCAGAAATTTCATCATTACCCGACACCCTTGCACGCGCTTTAAAGCCGGAATCCAGCAAACTGGATGCAGCCGCATTAACATCTTCAATACGTCTCACTACATAACGATGAATAATGACCAGAAACAATAGACCTATCATGCTTAATAGAATCAGCATAGGCAGGGCTTTTTTCTGCATGACGACCCTTACATGGGGATTTATCCAGGACAGATCATGATCAACATACAGTATCCCCACACGCTGATTAATGACGCCTTCACCGGTCGACAGCCCCAGATTTACCGGGTACATCGATAGCAGCCGATTCTCACTCGGCGTCATTCTCATTACTGATTGCCGACTATTTCTTACATGAAAAAAATCATCAATCACTGGTGTTTTTTGTATAGCACTGATTGATTCCAGCTGCTGTTGATTATCCATAAGCCGGGTCGAGGCTATTACGGTGTTGGTTTCGTCAAATAGAACGGCATGATCCACATGTGACATTGAACCCAGATAGGAAATTTCATTCTGTAACTGTTCATACTCACCTTTTCTGGAAAGAAACTCGAGTGTCTGTTGCATGCGCGAAATATGGATATGCATATCATGCTGTATTGCCTCTTTCTCATCTTCAACCAGTTCATTGTATGCAATGAATAGCAACGCACCCGTTTGTAGTATGACTGCAACAATAAATATCAGGGTTATTTTAAGGCTCAGAGGCAACGCTACTTACTCCGCTGTCGGTTGCTGACTGAATAGTCGGGTTGTATCAATTTTGTATGCGGTCAAATGCAATTCATACATTACATCCGACAGACGCTCACTGGTGATCAGCAAATCAGGGCCTGGTTTGCCATACAGCATTTTATAATTCTGTTCACGATTTGGTAGTTTCAGGCCTTCATATGCTTTCAGTGTATCCTCGACACTCAGTTTCATTCGCCTGGAAATAACTTCTGCGCTTTCCTGAGGTCGTGATTGCAATGCATCAAGCCCGTTATACCAGGCATCTTTAAGGTGCTCGAGTGTAGCCTGGTATGACTGCATAAGACTTGCCCTGACAACAATAACATCAACGATTTCACCCGGTATCTCACGGCTACTGAACAACTCCACCGCACCTTCAGCGAGCAGTTTACTCCTGACCGGATCAAAGGTAACAACCGCATCGACCTCATCATTGTGATAAGCCCGTTCATGGGCAGCGACTTCGAGTGGTACCAGTTCAATGTTGCGTTTATCCAGCTGATGCAGTTCTATCATCCGGCTAACAAAATAGGCACCCAGTGCCGTGTGTTCAACGCCAATTCGCCTGCCTTCGAGTGCATGCATCGTTTGTATTTCAGGCCTGGCTAACAACACATCCCCACCACTAGAAACATCGGTAACCAGAACAATTCGAACGTCTTCGCCTGACTCCAGTAGACTTATTGCCTCGTCGAGTGTGATAGCTGCCGCATCCAGCAGCTCATTGCGAAAAGCTTTCATCACCTGAGACGCAGAGGTGTACTCCACCAGTTGAACCCGTTTGCTGTCGAGCACCCCAATATGCCGGGCAAGATATAGTGGTTCGTAGCCTGGCCACACATTAGTACCCAGCCTTAGCGGTTTATTCTGCGGCGAATCCGTGCACGCCGCAGAAAGCAGTATCAGCAGACACGCTGACAAAGTTGTAATTATCCTGTACAAGTAAATCCCCGGTTGTTCCCTGATTTACTAATAATAGGTCATAAATGGCTGATTTTCCCCGATTTAACACTCACGACTGACAGAATCTAATCCACGAACGGCCCATGCTGATGAATCGCTTCACCATGGGGACGCCCTGCACACAGCATGAACTCTGCATCGTCCATGGCATCCAGTACAAGCTGCGACTCGCCACTGGCGAACAGTGCCTGCGAAGCCATGAGAATCTCATTATTCGCCTTCAATTCACCCTTTAACAGGTACACAATCAGATGATCCTGGGGTGAAAACCTCTCCTCATAGTGACTGCCTTTCTGCATAGATACATGTCGATAGCGTATCGGCGTCTGAAGGCTAAGCGGTGAATCGTCACCTACCAGCGTTTTTATTTTTACACCCTGTTGTTCTGTAACCGGAAACTGCACATCGTCCACCTGCTGATAGGCCGCATCGATCTGTTTTAATCGACGAGGCAGGTTGACCCACAGCTGGATACCACTGCTATTACCAGATTCAGCTGGCATTTCCGAGTGCACGATACCACTGCCAGCCGTAAAGCGTTGTGCACCACCCGCGGTAACGACCGAATCGTTACCCAGATTATCCCGGTGATGCATGCTGCCACTAAACATATAGGTAATACCTTCGAAGCCTCTGTGCGGGTGATCGGGAAATCCTCGACCAGGACCAATATCAAAATGATCCCACAGCACGAAGGGATCGAAATTCATACGCCCTGCGACAGGAAACAGACGTGCAACATCAACACCATCGCCTTCGGGCACAACGCTAACATCATGGATTTCAATGCTCATGGTTTTTCTCCACTAAATCGTTGTCGGTCGTGGGGCCGGTTAAAATCAACTTCAGGGCCACAGGGCACGATCTGAGTAGGATTAATGCTGGTATGACTAAAATAATAATGCCGTTTGATGTAATCCATATCCACGGTGTCAGCAATACCCGGCAGCTGATACAGTTCCCGCAGATAATTTGAAAGCTGCGGATAGTCTTCAATCCGTCTCCGGTTACATTTAAAGTGCCCAAAATATACCGCATCAAAGCGCACTAATGTGGTGAACAGCCTGATATCGGCTTCTGTCAGCACATCCCCCACCAGATAACGCTGTTGTGCGAGAGTAGCTTCTACCTTATCCAGCTGGCTGAAGAGACGTTCAAATGCCTTCTCATAAGCATTCTGGGTCGTTGCAAAACCACAGCGATAGACACCGTTGTTGATGTTTTCGTATACCGCTTCATTAATAGTATCTATTTCTGAGCGCAACGCTGATGGATAGTAATCTGTTTTCACATCGGTGAATTCGTTAAACGCTGAATTCAGCATACGAATAATTTCAGACGACTCATTGTTCACAATTGTCTCTTGCTGTTTATCCCAGAGCACAGGTACGGTAATCTGCCCGGTAAAATGTTTATCCGCTCGGGTATATAACTGGTGCATATAACGATAACCATACAGGTCATCAACATAACGCCCTGCATCCGCAAAGGTCCAGCCTTGATCCAGCATGTCGGCCTCTACCACTGACAGGCTAATTACATCTTCCAGCTTCTTGAGTCTACGCATCATCACGGTACGATGTGCCCACGGGCAGGCATCGGACACATATAAATGATAGCGGCCAGGCTCGGCCCGGAAACCACCCTGTCCCGTTGGCCCTGCCGCACCATCATGCGTAATCCAGTTTCGGAAGCTGGACTCCATGCGTTTGAATTCACCCTCATCGATTTCCTTTTCCAGCCAGTTATCCACCAGTTCACCCTTTATTAACATACCCATTTCATTCTCCTGAAAATTGCATCAGATCGGGTAGCATCACCTCACTACCCGACGCCTTAAGCCATCGCTTTCTAAATGCATGCGCTAAACGGCATGACCTGTTTCCTGGCCATAACGCGTCTTCATCCAGCGACGCTCAAGACTCAGATCACCTGCACCATGAACAACCAGGAGCAACAGGCCACCAGCCATGCTGATATTTTTCATAAACAGTATCATCTGCATCTGATCGGCAAAGTCTGTATGGAAAATCAGCGCAGCGACTACCGAAAATCCCGCCAGTGCAAACGCGGCATAACGTACCTTAAAACCGACAATAATCATCATTGCACCCACTATCTCCAGTGCAATAACGGCTGGCAACAAACCACCGGGGATACCCATGCTATCCATATAGCCGGCTGTTCCCGCGTAGCCCTCGCCCAGCTTGCTAAATCCTGCCAGCAAGAATATGTGTCCCAGAAATACACGTGCCACGAGCTCAGTTAATGGTTTCATCTTGTTTTCCTCATATAAAATTGACATGAGGCTATTATGATTCAGTTATTATGATTAAAAAGCGGATAATTTAGGCTTTATATATCTAATTATTAGATATATATTTCGAATATGCACACAAACCATAACAGCCCAGCACGAGTGAGCCTGGAACAATGGAGAGCCCTGCAGGCCGTCATCGATCACGGCGGCTTTGCCCAGGCGGCCGAGCATCTTCACCGCAGCCAGTCCTCCGTCAGCTATGCCGTCAATCGACTGCAGGAACTCCTGGGGCTTAAACTGCTCCATATTAAAGGGCGCAAGGCCGTTCTCACCGAACAGGGCCGTGTATTACTGCAGCGCTCACGCCAGCTGGTTGCCGATGCAGCCGCGATCGAACAACAGGCCCGGAATATGGCTCAGGGCTGGGAAGCGGAGATACACCTTGCCGTGGAGGCCGCCTACCCCACAGACCTGCTAATGCAGGCGCTCAGGACATTTGAACCACAGAATCCCTCTACGCGGATTCATTTACAGGAGGTTGTCCTCTCCGGAGGTGAAGACCTGTTACTGAATGGCAAGGCAGACCTGCTAATCAGCCCGTTTGTGCCCGCAGGCTATCTGGGAAATGAATTATTACAGGTGCAGTTTGTTGCTGTGGCACATCCACAACACCCGCTGCATCAACTCGGGCGAACGCTCAGTGCCCGTGACCTGAATCGCGAGACGCATATCATCACCAGCGATTCAGGCAGCAAGGGCACCGATGCTGGCTGGCTGAGCGACGCTCGACGCTGGGCTGTTACCAGCATGGAAACCGCACGTAAACTGATTTGCAATGGCCTCGGCTATGGCTGGTTACCGCAACCCGCCATTCGTGACCAGATCAATGCCGGCACACTCAAGCCATTACCGCTTGAGGAGGGTCAGTCAAATCATACTGCTGTCTATCTGGTATATGCCGATGCAGATAAAACCGGCCCGGCGACCCGACAGCTGGCCGAGATACTGAAACAGGTTAGCGCTTCGTTAGCCGAATAAGGAGAACATCATGCTGACACGAATGATGCTGTCGAGTTTTATTCTATTACTGGGCGGATGCGCCAGTTCAGGCACAAAGCCTGTCGCAAGTCACTCATATAACAGCCCAGTTGCCAGTTCACCCAGCAACATCGTGCATACCAAAACCCATATTCAGCGTAAGCTGTACCAGCATTTTAACGAATGGAAAGGTGTGCCTTATCAGGAGGGCGGCTCCTCCAAATCTGGCGTTGACTGCTCTGGCTTTGTGCATATTGCATACCGCAACAAGCTCAATAAGTCGATTGCGCGGAGCACCCAGCTACTCAGTCGCAGCGGCCACAGCATTCCCGCGTCCCAGCTACGCACCGGTGACCTGGTATTTTTTCGAACCGGCTGGAACAAGCGGCATGTGGGCATTTATATGGGAAAAGGGAAATTCATGCATGCCTCCAGCAGCCGCGGTGTTATGATGTCGAAGCTGGACAATCCTTACTGGTCTGAACACTACTGGATGGCACGTCGCTACTAATTCATTATGCTTAAACAGCGGATTCACTTTTTAATTCTATCCGGGCTCAGCCTGCTCCTGTCTGGCTGCGTATCATCTCCCCCACCGATACCCTACGCGTCTGCCACACTATCTGCAGACCATACCTATATCACCGTTTATCGGCCTGCCAGTATGGATAACTTTCTGGTCAACCCCATGCTGCAACTCAATGGCCAGAACATCACGGCACTAAAAAACAACAGCCTGTATCGCTTCAAACTGGAACCCGGCGTATTTTTACTCCAGCTAAAATTACCCGAGCGTTATCAGGGGCAGCATCAACAAACGGTAAACGCCGATGCTGAGCAACATTATTATTACCGTATCAGCTCACAACTTGAATTTAGAAAATACCAGCCCTACGGACGCTTCTTTCACTTACAACCTGTCGAGACTGAACTCGCACTACGAGAACTGGCAGGCATACCGTCGGTAGACTCCCACGCCGCCACTGCCACACCTGGCAATACGACTGAAGATGACACACAGGCGACAAAAGAATCTCAGTTCTCTATATCAAAAACCCGTAACCCGTTTTCACACTAGCGCTATTCGAACAGGCAAAAAAAAGCCGACTGTTCTCACAGCCGGCTCACGCTCACATAAAAACGATATATCTGATAGCTTTACTTGCGGCGACGTAATGAAGCCAGACCCAGCAGACCAGACGCCATTAACCAACCAGCTGCGGGAACCGGAACCACCACAGGGTCTTCTGAATCATAGAATGTGATATGAGACAGGTTTTTGTCACCAGGTACTTCAAAAAAACCCTTTGTCACAAATCGCGCTTCGCTCAGGCATGACAGGGTAAACGTATTATTAAGGTCACAACGCGTCGGATCGTTATAGGCTTCTTCACTCACATCCCAGAACAGGGTAAATGTCTGTGCCTTGGCTGCCCAGAAACGCACACCTGGGTCACCATTACCAGGCGTATATGTCCAGTCACCCGATGAACGATCTTCCCCGCTTGGATCATCATAGCCGTATGTAAATTCCTTACCGTCAATTGTCGGGAATAAGGTCTTGTTAATATCAACCGTACCCAATTCCGCATCATACTTGGCAATCACGGGTGAGATTTGAATGGTCTGACCACTATCACTGACGAAAATTGAGCAGTTTTCGAAACTGTTATTCGTGTAACTATCATCAATAAAGTAGTCACCACAATCATTCTCTTTGGAATCAGGTGTCCAGGATACGGTTATTGCCATAGATGAACCAGAGAATAACAGTGCGGCTCCACCTAAAACTGAAAATATTATTTTATTCATTATTCAACTCACTTATGACAAGCCATTGTTTGACTTATCAATACTCCATCTTTGGTTATTCATTTCGCCTGGTTTACGCCTGCCCCCGCAGCATATCGCGATGCTGCGGAAGACAGCTGGCAATTAAGCCTTACGGCGTGCAACACCCGCCAGGCCTACCAGACCAGTCGCAAACAGCCATACTGCTGCAGGTACGGGTACTGGAGACACTTCTACATCAACAGTAAAAAGCTCTGCTGATGCAGATGAATCACCTGCTGACAATGCGAATGTCAGCGTGCCTTCTCCATAGCTTGCTCCTGGTGCAAAGCCTGAATCTGTTATCCAGCTGAAGCCACCGTCAGTTGAAATAGCGACGATAAACTCCAACGCTGTATTCAGGCCAATCACATCTGTGCCCGATGTAGCTGTATATGCAGTATCAGAAAATTCCACCCTGCCACCATAATAACTACCATACCAGGAAGTGGCCTGATTGGTTTCCACGTCTAAGCGAGTGCTCGCATCAAAAAGATCAGTGGTATTCTTATCAAAAACACCAATCAGATAATCTGCGCCCATATTGAAGTGAACATCTTGGTTAGTAGGCGTCAGTACTGTTGCAGCTTGCACAGACATAGACCCCACAAGTGCAGCTGCCGCCGCTACTGTTTGCATCATTTTC
>JBFHWF010000013.1:0-48530 GCA_041589175.1 Gammaproteobacteria bacterium | reverse complement strand
TACATTTATGTTGATGGTTTCTGACGCAATATTTCCATTCGAGTCTGTTGCGGTTACCGTAATCGTATGAACGCCTAGACTCCAGGTCGAGGTATCGAATGTAAAATAGTTGGCATCAGGCCCAAATTCTGTGGTTCCGTCAAGTGTCCAGACTATATTGCTGCCTGTATCGATGATATTACCATCCCAGCCATCTTCTGCTGTAACCGAGAAGATAGTATTGGTGGCCTGGGTTAAATCGCCTTCAGATGGCTCATCGATGCCCACAGAAAGCTCTGTGCTCTGGTCAATGTTGAGCAGCGACCGTTCCATGATTGTGATACGAGTGCTGGCACCGCAAAGTGAAGAGTGTTGGCAGCCGTCACCATTAAACAGGCTATCTCCAGGGGTGTGTGTGCCATTATTGTCGATATCAACGATTTCATCACCTGCGGTGTAGGTGCCGCTTCTGTCTATATCCAGATAGGGTTCTGGCAAGTCTCTTATATAGTTGCCGTCAGCATCATCATAGGCACCACTACCGTTAAGATCGGTATATGATTCTTCACCAAGTGTGTAAGCTACAAAGGCGTTTTGAAAGTCAGAGGGTAGAAAAGCACTGTTGAAGTCAGAATTACTTCTCCAGGTTACTGAGCATGAGCCGTTAAATATCTCGCAACTGGACTGATCAAGTACACCCCACTGTGTGACAAAATAAACAGTACCACCAGCAACCGGCGCATTGAACTTGTCACCGGCCTTGATAGTTACCTGTACTTCTACATTGCCTACGTATCCATCATCAGTAACTATTTCAGGATCGACGGGATCAAAAAGTATTTCAAAGTTTTTGTCGGAAATGGGTAAGCCGGAGGCATTGGTGCCTTCACCAAACGGGCTATCACTGCTGCCGCAGCCAATCAGCGCGGTCGCAGCCAGAGAGCAGGTGAGTAGATGCAAAGTTCTTTTCATAATTCTATATCCTGGCTATCGCATTTACAGGCTCAAGGCGTCCTTGAGAATCTTAGGTGTTACGAAGATCAGCAGCTCCTGCTTCTCGATGGTTTCAGCCGTGTGTCTGAACATGCCTCCAATCAGTGGCAGGTCACCCAGTACGGGCACCTTGTCCAGTTCGTCACGGGTTTCTGTCTCGTAAATACCACCCAGAACAATGGTATCGCCGTTATTCACCAGTACCTGGGTTTGAACTTCACGGGTATCCACACTGGGGATGTTGTTGAAGATCTGGCCGACCGTATCTTTGGACACATTCAGGTCCATAATAATGCGGTCATCAGGTGTGATCTGAGGCGTAACCTTGATGCTGAGTACCGCCTTCTT
Source organism: Gammaproteobacteria bacterium (assembly GCA_041589175.1). Lineage (GTDB taxonomy): Bacteria > Pseudomonadota > Gammaproteobacteria > SZUA-229 > SZUA-229 > SZUA-229. The sequence goes on along the minus strand of JBFHWF010000013.1, from coordinate 47,210 downwards.
GAACTGAATCTGTGTGGCGCCACTTGATGATGCCGACAGGTAGGGCAGTTCCACACCCTGTTCGATAAAGGCTTCATGGCGATCCGATGTGACAACGCGTGGGCTCGAAATGATTTCGCCCACTTCTTCGGCCTGTAATGCAGATAGTTCCAGGTCGAGCAGGTTGCCACCGCTCAGTACAGTAAAGGCGATACTGCCTGTGGCACCTAATGTTGGCAGGTTAACATTAAGACGGTCGCTGCCGAAAGGTGCTATCGGTGTTAACGGTGCATTTGACTGGATATCCTGTATGGTTGACTGGGCCACCAGGTCGGTACCAGCAAAGGTACCCGTTGAAGCACGAAGCCCATCGGTGCCCACTGTTTCGATATTGGTGTTACCGAAGCGAACCCCCATTTCTTTCTTGAAGTCATCGGTGGCAACCACAATGCGTGACTCGATCAATACCTGGCGTATAGGTATATCCAGCTTGGCCAGGGTGCGACGAATTTCATTGATGACGCCTTCGGTATCCTTAACGATCAGTGTATTTGTACGTTCGTCGATAATGACACTGCCGCGAGGTGAAAGCAGGCTTAACTGGCCTTCGGTGCCGTCACCTTCGAACAGCTTCGACAGTTCTTCAACTTTCGCAAAGTTAACTTCGAAGAAGGCGCTGCGAATAGGTGCTAGTTCGGTCACCTGCTGCTGTGCTTCGAGGTCGAGTTTTTCCTGTGCGGCAATTTCTTCACTCGGTGCAATCATCATGACGTTGCCCGATTCACGTTTAGAAAGGCCTTTGGCTTTGAGGATGATTTCCAGTGCCTGATCCCAGGGTACGTTCTTGAGGCGTAAGGTCAGGTTGCCGTCAACCGTGTCACTTACAACTACGTTGAGTCCGGTAAAGTCTGCGATTAGCTGCAGCACGGCGCGAACCGGAATGTCCTGGAAGTTCAGTGACAGACGATCACCTACATAACCAAACTTGGCACGGTTCTGTTCTTCCAGCTCTTCCTTGGAAATGGGAATAAACTCGATGGTAAACAGTTTGTCTGTCTGGTAAGCAAGGTGTTCAAAGTCCTTGTGTGATGGCTCGATCAGTACGCGTGCGTTTGCGTCCAGCTGATAGCTGTCTATCTGCTTAACCGGTGTTGCAAAGTCGAGTACATCAAGGCTCTGATGTAATTCTTTAGGTAGTGTTGTGTTGGCGAAAGTGACAGAAATTTTTCCGAATTCTTCGCTGATATCAACCGGTGTGTTGGATTCTGTTAAATGCAGTAATACGCGGCCTTCACCTTTTTCGCCACGACGGAAGTCGATTTTTTCAACCGCTTTACCGAGTCTGCGTGATGCGGATGAGGTGATGCTTTCAATGCCGCCGCTGGCACCAGCCTGCATCGCAGTAGCCGTTGTGGTGTCGCTTTCCAGAACGATCGATACCGTGTCGCGGTTCACGGAGACAGTATAAGGAACTGTTTCTGTCAGATTTAGAATAACGCGAGTTTTATCCTTAACCGTAACAGCAGTTAAAGATTGAGCTGTGCCAATATTGATTGGCTGCTTTTTACGAGGCAGGTTGCTTACGGTGTTTTTGAAATCGAAAGCAATACGTGCCGGGTTGTCAATTTTGAAACTCAGCGGCTTTTCAGCAATCTCCGCAAGGCGAATATTGATCTGTAATCGATTGCCGGGTAATGATGTGTATGTCACCTCATTGATGCTGTTGACGGTTGCTGCCGTAGCATTGATGCCAAAACCGGAAAGCATCATTAGCATAAAGCTAAGCAAGAATGTGCGGTGCAAGGTGCGTGTTATGCCTGTTAGTATGATTTTCATAATGGCTCCATACTCATCTTTATTGTGAACCTATGGCTAGAGAGGCTGTACGTTCAACATAGCCACCAAGTCCATCCGGTATTATTTCGATAATGTCAATTTGTGATTCGCTCACCGAGATAATCTGGCCTTCGTTCTGGCCAGCGTAGTTGCCTACCTGTACTCGGTGAACAACATTGTTGGGGTCTTTTACCAGTCCCCACATGTCTTCGTTCTGTTCCAGTATGCCGACCATTCTCAGGGTATCCAGTGGGTAGGTTTCCAGCGGCTCCTTGGGTCGGTTCATGTTGGGGCGCAAGCTTGAGGCCTGTGTTTCATCCACTTCGGCTTCAAAGGCTGCTTCAAATGGGTCTCGCATATCAGCAGCGCTATACACAAAATTTTTGTAGGGCTCAAACGTCGGCAGGGGTTCTACGCTACCGAGGTGTTTGTTCTTGGTCTCTTCTATATAGGTATACAGATCATCGTTACTCTGTGTACAGGCAGAAAGTGCAAGTGTTAGCGCGATGACTAAATAATTTTTAGGCAAGGATTTCTTCATCAGGCATCCTCGTTTTCATCTAGGTATTGGTAAGTCACGGCAGTAACTTCCATTTCTAATATCACGCCCGTGGTTTTTTCCGGGTGTTTGATTTTAATGTCACGCAAGGTCACGATACGCGGCAGTGCGGCTACGCCACTGACAAATTTACCAAACTGGTGGTAACGCCCAGTGACTTTAAGTTTGATCGGGAATTCAGCGTAAAACTCTTTTGGTGAAAGCCCTTCCGGCTTGAAGTAGTCGATTTCCAGGCCGCTGGCGATACCGGTTTGCGAGATATCCGTCAGTAAGGATTCAATTTCAGTTTTATTGGGGAGCTGCCGCAGCAGTGCGCCGAAGGATTCCTTCATTTCTTCCAGCTGTTGAGAGTAGGCTTCCAGGTTGGCAGCCTTGCTCTGTTTCTGGTCGAAGGTTTTCTTTAATGACACTTCCTTTTTCTCAACCTGTTCCAGCTCATCCAGCTGCTTCATGGTGTCGAAGAAGATGCCAGCGCCACCGACCAGCAGGCAGACCACAACGATGAGTATGATCTTGACGGCTGTCGGTGCAGAACCAATTTTCTTGATATCGTTTACATCGATATCATTGAAGTCGATCTCATTGAGTTTAGATAGGTCCATAATTATTCCTCAGTCGCTTCGTCTTTCGTCGGCTCAGACTGCTGAGCTGTCAGCTTGAACATGCTGCCGCGACCGTCTTTACGGGTGCTTTCAATGACTTGCAAACGGGGTTTGGTCATCCAGTCCGAATTGTCGATGTTGCGCATATAAGCGGAAACACGACCGTTGGATTCTGCGATACCCTGAATGGTAATAGTGTTACCTGACTGCTTTAGCTCGGTAATATGCAGGCCTTCCGGTATGGTGCGTACCACTTCATCGAACAGATGAACAATTTGGGGGCGCTTTTGCTGTAACGACTGGATAATTTCCATGTGAGAAAGCAGTTTGGCCTTGGTTTCTTCCAGGCCTTTGATTTTTGTCAGCTCAATGTTCAGACGTTTGATTTCATCATCAAGAATTTTATTGCGGCTATTCTGGTGATCGATCAGTCGCGCCATATTAATATGTATCACCACAATGATGGCAATCGTCAGTGCCACCGCGATGCCCATCATAACCAGGAACTGGTTGGTTTGTTCCTTGCGAAGTTCTTCGCGCCAGGGTAACAGGTTAATCGTTGCCATCAGTCAAAACTCCTCATTGCTAAGCCGCAGGCGATCATTAATGCCGGGGCATCATTGCTCAGGGCCTGGGAGTTAACTTTGCTGGACAGATTCATATCGGCAAATGGATTTGCCACTACGGTTTCAATACCCAGCTGGCTGGAAATTAGCTCATCGATACCGGGGATAGATGCACAACCGCCTGCCAGTGCAATCAGGTCGACCGTTTCGTGCTGCCCCGCAGTGTAGAAGAACTGCAGGAAGCGGCTAACCTGCTGTGCCATATTTTCCTTGAAGGGTTCTAGGACTTCGGGGATATAGTTGTCTGGTAAGCCACCGACTTTCTTCAGTCGGCCGGCCTCTTCGTAAGCCAGACCATAGCGACGCATGATTTCTTCTGTGAGCTGTTTGCCGCCAAATGCCTGTTCACGGGTATAGATAAGTTCGCCGTTTTCGATCACATTGAGGCTGGTCATGGTCGCGCCGACATCCAGTACCGCCATAACATAAGGGGCTGCCTGAGGCTGCTCATCGCCGTCTTCGTTCTCTTCCGAATCATCAACCTCGATCGGTGTCTGTTCCGGCGCCAGCAAGCTGGAGGCTTTTTCGATAGTGTAGGCTTCTACGTCAATGATTTTTGCGGTCAGCCCGGCCATCTCGGCAACTGCGGTACGCATTTCCACGTTCTCACTGCGGGATGCGGCCAGCAGCACATCAACGGTATCCGGGTTGCCCTCGGTTTCGCCTAATACCTGGAAGTCCAGATTAATTTCTTCAAGTGGGTAGGGGATGTACTGATCCGCCTCCAGCTCGATCTGGGTTTCCATTTCGCCATCGGAGAGGTTGGCGGGCATGGTAATCACCTTGGTGATAACCGATGACCCGGGTACTGCCAGGGCAGCCAGTTTACACTTGGTGCCTGATTTCTTGAGTGCCCGCGTCAGCGTTTCGCCAACTGCTTCAACGTCCTGAATATTCTTTTCGGTAACCGCATTGGCCGGGAGTGGTTCAACCGCGAGGCTTTCCACGCTATAGCCCTTATCGGACTTGCTAAGTTCCACCAGCTTGACAGATGTTGAGCTGATGTCTATTCCCAGTAATGTCGGTTTCTTGCGTTTCAGTAGAAACACGTTGCGATCCTCTTAATCCACTTTGAGTAATAAGTAGTTATAGCTCTTTTGTGTGTATCTGCATTAAATATTAGCTGCAAGTATCGAATAATACTAGTCTATTTTCAATTTCATGTCGCCTGAATTTGCATCAGGGACTATAATTCGATGCACAAAAAGCAGGATGAGCCTCGAGCAATGGCCATGTGGAAAGGAGAAAGCACATGGTTTTTTGCACTTCTGAGCATAGTAGATAACTGATAAATAAGTTATTTTGCCTGTCTCATATGGGGTATGGTTGCTACTAAACAGGCTGTTTGGGGATCTTCTGGCTGTCGTGGAGCCTAACAGGGTTAATAAAAGCATATGCGTAATTTTTTAAGTTTTCTTCGAATCAGTTCGAAAATTTTCTTTGCCATGGTGGCATTAGGGCTGGCTGGGCTTATCGCCTTATATCTTTATCTTGAGCCAGAGCTCCCTTCTATAGAGGGTCTTAGCGATATTCAATTACAGGTTCCCCTGCGAATTTATAGTTCAGAAGGTGGGTTAATCGCCGAATATGGTGAAAAGCGTCGCTCGCCAAAATCCATCGATCAGATCCCCCTGCAGATGCGCCAGGCGTTTCTTGCGGCTGAGGATGATCGATTTTATGAGCATCCAGGCGTAGATTATCAGGGTATTCTGCGTGCCATGATGGTGCTGGCAACCACGGGGGAGCGTGGCCAGGGGGGGTCGACCATTACCATGCAGCTGGCGCGAAATTTCTATCTGAGCCGTGAAAAAACCTTTGCGAGAAAGATTAATGAGATTTTTCTGGCGCTGAGAATCGAACAGCAGCTCAGCAAGGATCAGGTGCTGGAGCTCTATCTTAACAAGATTTACCTGGGTAACCGTTCCTATGGCGTAGCGGCAGCCGCTCAGGTGTATTACGGGAAGTCACTGGAGGAGCTGGATCTGGCGCAGACCGCGATGATTGCGGGGTTACCCAAAGCGCCATCGCGCTATAACCCGATTATTAACCCAACGCGTGCCGTCGTGCGCCGTGATTATGTGCTCAAGCGTATGCTGGAGCTGGGTTATATTTCTGAGACAGATATGCGGTTTGCCAAGGCTCAGCCAGTAACCGCGGGTTTGCATGACTCTCCTGTTGAAGTCAATGCACCCTATGTGGCGGAGATGGTGCGTTCGGAAATCACTCGGCAGTTTGGTGAAGAGGCCTACACGCGTGGACTAAATGTGTTCACCACCGTCGATGGTCGTTTGCAGGAAGCCGCTAATGCGAGTGTTCGTTATGCGTTGCATGCCTATGATCAGCGACATGGCTATCGTGGTCCCGAGCACAGGGTGGATATGCAGGTCGAAGTTGAGAGCCAGAAAGACAGCGTGGCTGTAGAGCAGCTCTGGGAAGATGCGATTAGCGGGTTCAAAACGGTGGGTGGCCTGCACCCGGCACTGGTGCTGGAAGTGCAGGAGCAGGGCGCGCGCGTTTATCTGAAAGGTAATCGCCTGATTCAGCTGGACTGGGAGTCGATGAGCTGGGCAAAGCCTTTTATTGATCGTAATCGCCAGGGTGGGGCACCTGAGACTGCAGCGGATATTATGGCAGTTGGTGATGTTATACGAATCTATCGGGTTGATGATCGTTGGGTGATGGGGCAGATTCCTGAAGTTCAGGGTGCGATTACATCACTGCGTAGTAATGATGGGGCTATTCAGGCTCTGGTGGGTGGCTTTGATTACAACCACAGTAAATTTAATCGTGCCGTGCAGGCGAAGCGTCAGGCGGGTTCCAGTTTCAAGCCTTTTGTATACAGTGCGGCTTTAAGTAAGGAGTACACCGCCGCCACGCTGGTGAATGATGCGCCGGTGGTATTCCATGATCCGGTGCTGGAAGGTACCTGGCGCCCGGAAAATTACAGTGGAAAGTTTTTTGGCCCTACACGCTTACGTGAAGCACTGGTGAAGTCACGTAATCTGGTGTCGATCCGAATACTGCGATCGATTGGAATTCGCTACGCCACCGGGTTTGCGGAGCGCTTTGGTTTCGATAGCAAGAATCTGCCCCATGACCTGTCGTTAGCGTTGGGTAGTGGTGAAGTGAGTCCACTGGAACTGGCTACAGGGTATGCGGTTTTTGCCAATGGTGGTTATCGTGTAAAACCCTATTTTATCGAGCGCATAGAAGACATGGATGGCAATGTGCTGTTTGAGGCAGACCCTGAGGTGGCCTGTGTGCGCTGTGAACTGAATGCTCGAGGTGTTGTGTTGCCAGCGAGTGTGATGCAGCAACTGGAATCGCAAGATGCAGGAGCCAGGCAGCAATTACAGGACGAAGCGGTGCTGTTGCAGAAATCATTGCAGAGTACGGGTGTGAATACGGGTGAAGAAGTGGCTATAACACACAAGTTGCCCAAGCAGGCCGAGCGAGTGCTTGATGAACGCGTTGCCTATATTATGCGAACGATCCTGCAGGATGTGGTTAATCGAGGCACCGCAGTGAGAGCAAAGGCGCTGGGGCGCTCAGATCTGCATGGTAAAACCGGTACGACAAATGATCAGAAAGATGCCTGGTTTAATGGTTTTAATGATCGTGTCGTGGCGACTGCCTGGGTCGGTTTTGACCAGCAGCAGCTATCTCTGGGTAATTACGAAACGGGTTCCAAAGCGGCATTACCCATGTGGATCGAATATATGCGAACCGCATTACAGGGTATTGCCGAAGATATGATGCCGCGCCCGGAAGGTCTGGTTAATGTTAAAATTAATGCTGAGACCGGAGAGCTTGCTAATGCAAATGACAGCAACGTGGTGTTCGAGATTTTCCGTACCGAATCTGTTCCCCAGGCGTTGGCCACAGACAAGCTGCCAGCAGGTAATGGGCAACCCGGTGTAATACCGGAGCAGCTGTTTTAGATCGAGCTGCCCACTCGTCAATACAAATCGAGTTAAGACATATGTGTGGTATCTGTGGTGAATTCCGCTTCGATAATCGTGCGCCAGACCTGGCGTTAACCCATCGAATGATGGCGCGCCTCGAACGGCGCGGCCCGGATCATGGTGGCTCATATTCAGATGGGCCCGTGGCGCTTGGGCATCGTCGGCTGGCGATAATAGACCTGTCTGAACATGCCAATCAGCCACTGGTCGATCAGGAGCTTGGGCTTGCACTGGTGTTCAATGGCACGATCTATAACTTCCCTGCTCTGCGAGCCGAGTTACAGAGCAAGGGCTATCACTTTTTTTCCAGTGGTGATTCGGAGGTCATTCTAAAGGCCTATGCCGAATGGGGTGAGTCCTGTGTCGAGCGACTGCATGGCATGTTTGCCTTCGCGATCTGGGATATGCGCAAGCAGACGCTCTTTATGGCGCGAGACCGAATGGGTATCAAGCCACTGTATTATGCGGTGGATGGCCAGCGCCTGTTGTTTGCATCCAATGTGCAGGCACTACTGGCAACCGGTGCTATCGACACTTCTATTAATCCGGTAGGCCTGCATCATCAACTGACGCTGCATGCAGTCATTCCTGCGCCACATACCATCCTGAACGGTGTTCTTAAATTCAGGCCAGCCCACTGCATGATGTTTAAGGTCGATGGTAGCCGCAGTGAGCGAGAATACTGGCAGTTAAATGCAGTACGGCCTGCTCAAGCGATGGATGAGGTGGAATGGGAAGAGGCCATACACGATGCGCTCCGTGAAGCGGTTGAGAAGCGCAAGACGATCGCTGATGTGCCAGTTGGTGTGCTGCTATCTGGTGGTCTGGACTCATGTCTGCTTGTAGGGCTTTTGTCCGAAGCCGGTGTGGGTAATCTGAAAACCTTTACGGTCGGCTTTGAAGATCAGCCTGAAGAAAAGGGTAATGAATTCGAATTTTCCGATATGGTGGTAGACCGTTTCCAGACGGATCATCACAAGTTTTTTATTCGTAATGACCGTGTACTGGACTATCTGCCGCAGGCGGTGGATGTCATGGCTGAACCGATGGTGGGGCAGGATGCGGTCGCATTTTACATGCTCTCTGAGCAGGTATCCCGTGAGGTCAAGGTGGTGCAGAGTGGTCAGGGGGCTGATGAGGTATTTGCCGGCTATTTCTGGTATCCGCAGATGCACGAGGCAGAAGGTGAGGATATGCTCGATCGTTTTGCATCCCGCTATTTTGATCGTGATCACGAGGAATATCTGCAAACCGTAGCCACTCAGTTTCAGGGTGAGGATCATACGGGCATTCTGGTTCGCCAGCTGTTGAATAAGGGGCAGGCAGATGAATATATCGACCGTGTGCTCAAGCTGGATGTGACGACCCTGATCGTCGATGACCCGGTTAAGCGGGTTGATAATATGACTATGGCCTGGGGGCTGGAGGCCAGGGTGCCGTTCCTTGATCATAAGCTGGTGGAGCTCGCAGCCAGTATGCCGCCAGAGATGAAGTTGCAGAGTCAGGGCAAGCACGTATTAAAGAAAATCGCCCGTGGCCTGTTGCCAGACCCGGTAATCGATCGGCCCAAGGCGTATTTCCCGGTACCCGCGCTGAAATATGTGCGCGGCGAATTTCTCGAATTTATGCGAGAAATTCTCCACAGTGATCAGGCGCGGCAACGAGGCCTGTTTCAGCCTGCCTACGTGGAAAAGCTGCTGGCGAAGCCTGAGGAATATCATACGCGATTGCAGGGCAGTAAGCTGTGGCATCTGGCCCTGCTGGAAATGTGGTTGCAGCGCAATGTGGATGGGGCATCATAATCCCCTTAATCCGCAGGGTGTTATCGAGGCCTTGAAAAGCCTAGAATGGCCACCATATTGGATTAATCAGACATATTCTTATTTTTGAGGTGAATTATGGACGTAATGCAGCGTATCGACGAGGCAGTTAAGAAGCATCCCGTGTTTATTTTTATGAAGGGTACGCCGCAGTTTCCATCCTGTGGTTTCTCAAGTCGTACTGCTGAAGCGCTGAAACAGTGTGGTAAAGAGTTTGGCTACTGTAATGTGCTGGCGGATCCCGAGATTTTCCAGAACCTTCCCCGTTATGCAGACTGGCCAACTTTCCCACAGGTCTACATTAATGGCGAGCTGATTGGTGGCTGTGATATTACCCTGGAAATGTTCGAGAAGGGTGAGTTGCAGAAAATGATCGATGAGGCGGTTGGCAACTAGTTAATTGCCGTTGAAAACAGAAAGCCCTGCTGCAGGTGACTGCAGCGGGGCTTTTTTTGCGTCTGATTTCTAGTAAGCGATCTGATTGCGACCGTTAGTTTTGGCTTCGTAGAGTTTTTCATCAGCGCATTTGATCAGGTTCTGTACCGATGGTTGTTCGCCCTCTCCCTTGTAAAAGCAGACGCCGATGGAGGCGGTAATCTCCAGATCACCAACAGACGTTTTGAACGGACGCTGGTTGATGCTGGCTAACAGGCGTTCCAGGGTCGAGTGGCGGAAATTTTCTGCCCGTGTGTAATGCATGATAACACCGAACTCTTCACCTCCCATGCGTGCAACCAGATCGGTAGGGCGTACGGTGCGGCGAATACGGCGAGTGAAGCCAATCAGGACCTCATCACCTACATCGTGTCCGTGGGTGTCGTTAACTTTCTTGAAGTGGTCGATGTCCAGCATCACAAAGCAGACGCCGCCCTTACGTGCCGAAGCATCCAGCAAATGATATTCCAGTTGGCGAGATAGTAGACGACGATTACCAACGCCGGTAAGCGGATCTGTGAGTGCCATCTCCTCGAGGTGCTTGATTGTGTCTTCCAGCTGGTGAGAGGTTTCTAGCAGGTCATTCTGTAGTGATGCGATTCGGGCTGCAGCATTCACGCGAGCTGCGAGTTCACGGGGGTTCGGTGGCTTGCTGATGTAGTCATCAACGCCGCGATCGAAAGCCTCTACCAGAGGTTCGATGCCTTCCTGTGCGGTGAAAAGAATAATGGCCGTGTAAGTGCCCTGTTCTTCATCTCGCTGACGAATAATGTCGGTAAGCTCCAGGCCATCCATCTCAGGCATAACCCAGTCGGCGAGCACGACATCGGCATGTTGTTCATTCATCATTCTCAGTGCTTCGTCGGCACGTGATGCAACGCGAATATTGGTGAAGCCTGCTTTTTTTAGAGCTGCCTGAACAACGACACGGCTGAATTGCATGTCATCAACAATAATGATGGATACGTTCTTATTGGACATCTGGATTCTGTTGCGAGCCCTGTTTTTTTTATTATCGCGTTCTGATTGCGCTACGCGCCCATACGCTGATCCCATGACGTTTCTCAGTAGTATAGCTGTTAAATCATTAACATATGCCTGCCGAGGGACAGGCGATGCATCTTTCCTTATTGAACGGTAATGGCGTACCGCCGCATCACCCCGGCTACTACCTCAAATGGGTGACCGCCCAATAGTATCACCATGCATGTGGCAGGGCCAGTATCAGGCGTTCAGGCCTCATCATCCAGTGGGCTGGTCCATACCAGTCCATTGGATTTACGCCAGCGATTTACGATGTTACAGAACAGTTCGGCAGTTTTGAGCGTGTCGTAGCTGGCGGAGTGAGCCTGGCTGTTATCCCAGTCGATACCAGCGGCCTGAACGGCTCGAGATAATACAGTCTGCCCATAGGCCAGCCCGGCAAAGGATACGGTGTCAAACGTGCTAAACGGATGAAACGGGTTGCGGTTGATTTTACAGCGCTCGGCAGCTGCGTTGATAAAGCTAAGATCCATGGTGGTGTTATGGCCGACCATAATGGCACGTTTGCACTTGTTCTTTTTCAGGCTGTTGCGAATCAGTTTGAATATATCGTTGAGCGCCTGTGTCTCATCGATCGCCATTCGAAAAGGGTGATAGGGATCTATGCCATTCACTTCGAGTGATTTGGGGTCCATATTGGCACCTTCAAACGGTATGATATGGCGGGAAATCTGCTCGTCGATGTTGATATAGCCATTGTCATCCATTTTCAGGGTAGCGGCAGCCACTTCAAGTAAAGCGTCTTTTTTCGCATTAAAGCCCCCGGTTTCAACATCGATCACAACGGGCATAAAACCGCGGAAGCGGCGAGACATGGGGGGGATTGTGTTATTGCTACTCATGAAAGGTGATTCTTAGGCTGATTTGTAATATATAGGGCTTATGAAACGACTGAATCATTATCTTTTTGTCTTCCTGCTGTTGTCTTTCCAGGGGATAGCGAGTCCGCTGCCATCTGACGAGGCGCCCATTCTACACCCCAGCGGCCTGTTATGGAAAATCGAAAAAGCAGGGCGGCCCGATAGTTATCTGTTTGGCACCATGCATCTGTCGGATCCCCGGGTGACGCGACTCAAGCCAGAGGTTGAACAGGCATTTAACCAGTCCGGGCAGTTTGTCTCTGAAATGATCATGAATTTTGAAGCCATAGGCTATGTCAGCCAGGCGAGTTTCTTTAATAATGGGCAGACTCTCGACGCCTTAATGGGTGAGCGGGCATTTCAGCGCATGAGCCAGCTGATACGAGAGCGAAAGCGACCACTGAATGCAGATATGTTGCGCCATATGAAACCCTGGGCGGTGATGATTATGCTAATGCTGCCAGCAGAGGAGTCTGCATCGGGTGTGGCACTGGATATGATGCTTTATACGCGGGCGCATCGACAAAACAAGCAGCTTAAGGGGCTGGAAACACCGCAGGAACAGGTGGCCGTTTTCGAAACTCTGAACTTGCAGGAACAGGTCTGGATGTTGATGCAGACGCTGGATGAAGTGGAAACGATTGAACGCCTCATGGGGAATATGATCAGTCTTTATCTGCAGGAGGATTTGCAGGCGTTGATGCAGATGCAGCTGGCCTATATGGATGAGAGTACCGATATTGATGATCGCTTTATGTATCAGCTGCTGGATGTGCGCAACCAGCGAATGGCGCAGCGCTTAGAGCCCATACTGGCAAAAGGGAATGCATTTATCGCGATTGGTGCACTGCATTTACCGGGGAAAAATGGTGTGCTGCATCTACTCGAACAGGCAGGGTACCGGGTGAGCCGGGTTGAGACGTCCGTTATCCCCTAGAATCAAGTAGCTTCCAGCTCTCTTCTTCACCGGCATGTAAGGGCACGATATTGCCATCACAGTAGGGGTAGGATTCTGGCACGGTCCAGCTTTCACGTTGCAGGGTAATCGACTCTGTATTGCGGGGCAGGCCATAAAAGTCAGGGCCGAAGTGGCTGGCAAAGCCTTCCAGTTTGTCCAGTGCATGATTTTCATCGAATGCCCGGGTGTAAAGCTCGATGGCAAGTGGCGCTGAAAAAATTCCGGCACAGCCGCAGCTGTTTTCCTTTTTATTCTGGGCATGGGGGGCGCTATCGGTGCCCAGGAAAAATCGTGGATTTCCCGATGTTGCCGCAGCCACCAGCGCCTTGCGATGCTCCTCACGTTTGAGAACAGGCAGGCAGTAGTAGTGCGGGCGTATGCCGCCTTTAAAGATCGCGTTGCGATTATACAGCAGGTGCTGTGGAGTGATGGTTGCCCCTGTATGTTCATCTGCACTCAGTACATAATCCGCAGCCTGACGAGTGGTGATGTGTTCGAAAACGATTTTTAGCTCGGGAAAGGCCTCACGCGTCGGAATAAGAACACGATCAATAAAAACCTTCTCGCGGTCGAATACATCGATATCCGGGTCGGTGACTTCACCATGTACCAGCAAGGGAATGCCCTGTTTCTGCATCTCTTCCAGAGTGGAATAGCACTTACGAATATCCGTCACGCCGGCGTCTGAGTTAGTGGTTGCGCCAGCAGGGTAGAGCTTAACGGCGTAAACATGACCGCTCTGTTTTGCGCGTATGATTTCTTCTGCCGGGGTATTATCTGTAAGATAAAGTGTCATTAAGGGTGTAAAGTCACAATCTTCCGGTGTGGCAGCCAGAATGCGATCACGGTAGGCGAGCGCCTGCTCGGTCGTAATATTGGGTGGTGTCAGATTCGGCATGATGATGGCGCGGGCAAACTGCTTCGCTGTGAAGGGAACCGTGTAATTCAGAGCTGCATCGTCACGTACGTGCAGGTGCCAGTCATCGGGGCGTGTAATTGTGAGTTTCATAATTCTCGGAACAGGTTTTGTCGCTTGGGGGTATAATTATCGGTGATTCGACCACTGAATGCCAAAAATAAAACCCGTTAATTAATATGAACCCCGCTCATGATGACGGGTAAAATGAGTTTATGAAACGATTTCTTCGCGTGCTTGCTGCCAATCTTGTACTCAGTAAAGGCCCACAGGACTTTGCTTTTTCGACAGTGCTGATGCGACTGTGCCTGATGGTTTATTTTCTCACGGGCTTACCGGGTCTGCTGGCGAGCGCGTCGATGCAGACGTCGATTATTGCCATGGCGCTGGATACACTGGTGCTGGTCGGTTTTATGTATGCCTGCTTACATGCATTCGAAAAAACAGAGCGATTAGTGCAATCTGTCATTGCACTGGCCAGTACGGGCGCAGTGTTTCAGCTGGTTGTTCTGCCGGTGCTGTTTAACTTTCAGGTTGAGCAAATGCCGCCAGAGAGCATGCTGACGCTGTCAATGTTGTTGCTGATGTTTGTGAGCTGGAACCTGGCGGTATATGCACATATTTTTCGAGAATCTTTCGAAATTCGCCTGCCAGCAGCCATGGCCTTAACCATCTGTTATGTCATTATTACCGTGGTGGTGCGTAAATTTGCACTGCCTGAACTGAATTAATATTAAAAGCGAGCGAATTTTGCATATTCATATTCTGGGGATTTGCGGCACATTCATGGGTGGTATTGCTGTGCTGGCACGCCAGGCCGGGCACAGGGTGACAGGGTCAGATCAAAATGTTTACCCGCCTATGAGTACTCAGCTGGAACAGCAGGGTATTGAGCTGATGCAGGGTTATCAGGCTGAGCATCTCGGTGAACAGGATGAAGTGGTCGTTGGTAACGTGATGTCGAGGGGGAATCCGGCGATAGAACATGTGCTTGATCGCAATATGAAATACACCTCAGGTCCACAGTGGCTGGCCGAAAATGTATTACGCGATAAATGGGTACTTGCGGTTTCCGGTACCCACGGCAAGACAACAACCAGCTCAATCCTCGCATGGATACTCGAATACGCAGGCCTTCAGCCCGGATTTCTGATTGGTGGTGTGCCTGCTAATTTCGGCGTGTCTGCAAGGCTGGGTGAGGGGAGTTTTTTTGTTGTCGAAGCCGACGAATATGACACGGCCTTCTTTGATAAACGATCCAAGTTTGTACATTACCATCCGCGCACTCTGATAATAAATAACCTCGAATTCGATCATGCGGACATTTTTGATGATCTGGAAGCGATAAAAAAACAGTTCCATCATCTGGTAAGAACGGTGCCAGGTGAGGGTATGATTGTTCATAACGCAGATGAACCCGCGATCGATGATGTGCTGGGCCGTGGCTGCTGGAGTGAGCAACAATCTTTTTCATCTGCGACTGGCAGTGGCTGGTCGATACAGAATGTTTCCGAGGATGGCCGTCAGTTCGATATCTACCATCAGCAACAACTTATGGGTACGCTCCGGGGCGAGTTACTGGGGCCCCATAACCGCATGAACTGTCTGGCTGCGATTATTGCAGCACAACATGTCGGTGTTCCCGTGTCGCAGTCGATAGAGGCCATGCAGCACTTTCAGGGGGTGAAGCGGCGTATGGAAGTGGTGGGTGAGGCTGCCCAACGCACGGTATATGATGATTTTGCCCATCACCCAACAGCGATTCGCGATACCTTACAGGGCCTGCGTGACAGGGTGGGCGAGGCCAGGATATGGGCCGTACTGGAGCCACGTTCGAATACCATGCGCATGGGTGTTCACAAACAGCAACTGGCGCCTTCCCTGCAACTGGCCGATCAGGTGATTCTCTATCAGCCGCAGGATGTCGACTGGGATATGGCATCGGTGGTTGAGGCGCTGGGCGAGAAAGCGGAGCTACATCGCTCGGTTGATAGCATTATTTCTCGCATACAAACCCAGTCTGGTGAAGGTGATCATATACTCGTAATGAGTAACGGTGCATTTGCGGGAATTCATCATAAGCTGGTCGATGCACTGCAGCAAAACTGAGGTAAGGATTATGAGCGTAGCAAGTGAGTCGAAGCATGTCGTACTGGCGATCACCGGTGCATCCGGGGTGCAATATGGCATACGCCTGCTAGAACAGCTGTTGCTGGGGGGGCACCAGGTTTATTTGCTAATAACACGAGCGGCGCATGTCGTTATCAGTATGGAAACGGAATTGTCCTGGCCAACCAATCGGCAGGAGCTTAAACAGCAGCTGTGTCTGCGTTACGGTGCGGATGAGCACCAGCTACATGTGTGTGGTGAAAATGAGTGGACTTCACCCATTGCCAGCGGTTCTTCGCGTATAGACGCGATGGTGGTGTGCCCCTGTTCGATGGGGTCGTTGTCGTCTATTGCAAATGGTGCGAGTGGTAATCTGATGGAAAGGGCGGCAGATGTGATTATTAAGGAACAAAAAAAGCTCATCCTGGTGCCAAGAGAAGCGCCGTTCTCTCAGATACACCTGGAAAATATGCTCAGGCTAGCCCGCATGAATGCTGTCATTATGCCTGCTAACCCCGGTTTTTATAATAAGCCGCAGACGCTCGAAGACATCGTCGACTTTATGGTTGCACGCATACTCGACCATCTTGGGGTTGAGCAGAAGCTACAACCCAAGTGGGGGGAGTTTGATCTGGGCTAAACTGATAGCAGCTTCATTGCTGCCAGGTTTGTATAGCGACTGGTTTGTGAGTTTGTAATATCAGTTCTGGAACTACAACTCGGAACATCAGGCGTCGATATTACAAACATCCTCTGCTTGCAGGCCTTTCTGGCTATCTATCAGGTTGAACTCAACCTTCTGGCCATCTTTCAACGTTCTAAAGCCATCACCACGAATAGCCCTGAAATGTACGAATACATCATCACCTGTGTCACGCTCAATGAAGCCGTATCCCTTTGAATTGTTAAACCACTTAACGGTTCCTGTTACACGATCTGACATTTACTTTACCTTTGAGTTATCATTTTTTGATACACCTTCCATGAGCATACCAAACACATAACGTCACGAAGCGATGGCAACATCCTCTGCCTGTAGCCCCTTCTCACCTTCGGTGATCTTAAACTCAACCCGCTGCCCTTCAAATAGAGTTCGATGACCCTGGCCACGGATAGAGCGAAAGTGGACAAAGACGTCATCGCCGCTATCGCGGGTAATGAAGCCAAAGCCCTTGCTCGTATTAAACCACTTAACTGTACCTGATTCACGTGATTTATCGAGATTTTGAGATTTTTGCACATTATTTTGTGAATTTGTAGCCTGTTTATTAGCGCTTGCTAATGAGGCGGTCAGCGTAGACGCAAATATAAGTGCCGCAAGTATCGCCAGACTGGGGCCTGTCAGGGTGCTTTCGATATATACGAGCTGGCTGGCAGCCAGGGTCGCAAGTGCAGAGATAATCAGGCAGATAACAATAAGTCGGATTACAACTGAGTTCATATAACAACTTCCTACAACAAAATGAGATAAAAAATGGAGTTAGCCTTTAAGGGCGTTCTTTTATAAGTTATTTATTAATTATTAATATAGATCCGATATTTCAGACCGCATTATAAACTTTTTTATCCCCGGTGCGACAAGGGCACCGGGCAGGGGTTTTTCCTGAATTATTTTTTTTCCTTATTTTTCGCGATGCGTGCCATCAGCTCTTCGACGGATGTTTCGGCAGGCATCTGCAGGTGGAAGCCCTGCTGTTTTATGTTTTCAAGGACTTTAACCGGGTCTTCTTTTGCAAGCTTGCTGTCTTTACTGATCTCCACGCTCATAGCAAAGCTCAGCGTGCCGAGCTTTTTGCGTAGTCCCTCATCAATGGCGTCGAAGCCATCTTCTTCGGCCAGATAAATGTACATATCCGGTTTGGCAGAGCAACGATAAATATAGCATGAGGTTTTCATTACAGTGACCCCAGTACCTTGTCGGCAGCGTCGATCGTTGCCTGTATGTCATCGCTGGAGTGCATCAGGCTCACAAAACCAGCTTCATAGGCAGATGGTGCCATATAGATGCCTTGATCCAGCATGCCGTGGAAAAATTTCTGGAAGCGTTCCAGGTTGCACTGGGTCGCCTGTTCAAAGTTTGTCACTGTTTCAGCTTCGGTGAAGAATAGCCCGAACATGCCGCCGACGATATTTTGTGTCATCGGGATGCCGTGGCTACTGGCTTTCTCCAGGATGCCATTCACCAGGGTGTTGACCTTTGCGTTCAGTTCGCTGAAGAAGTTGTCGGCAGAGATAAGCTCAAGGGTTTTGAGACCAGCCGCCATGGCTACTGGATTACCCGACAGGGTTCCCGCCTGATAAACCGGGCCAGTGGGGGCGATGTGTTCCATGATATCTTTGCGACCACCAAAAGCACCGACGGGCATGCCGCCACCAATGACCTTGCCCAGTGTGGTCAGGTCCGGTTTGATATGGTAGACAGATTGTGCGCCGCCCAGTGCGGTACGGAAACCGGTCATTACCTCATCGAAAATCAGCACACTGCCATATTCATCGCAGACATCGCGCAGGCCTTCGAGGAAGCCGGGTACGGGAGGTATGCAGTTCATGTTACCTGCGACCGGTTCCACGATAATGCAGGCAATGCTGTCACCTTTGGCTTTGAAGGTTTCGCGTACCTGTTCAATATCGTTGTAAGCCAGCGTAATTGTATGTTCCGCCAGGCTGGCAGGTACGCCTGGCGAGCTGGGTACGCCCAGTGTGAGGGCGCCAGAACCGGCCTTAACCAGCAGGGAATCGGAGTGTCCGTGGTAGCAGCCTTCAAATTTTACAATCGCATCACGGCCGGTAAAGCCACGGGCCAGGCGAATGGCGCTCATGGTTGCCTCGGTGCCAGAGCTCACCATGCGCACTGATTCAATAGAAGGCATGATCTGGCAGATACGTTCGGCCATGGTGGTTTCGATCGCAGTCGGCGCGCCGAAACTCAGGCCCTTCTCCGCCGCTTCTTTTACCGAGCGAATTACTTCAGGGTGCGCATGCCCCAGAATCATCGGTCCCCAGGAGCCAACATAGTCGATATAGCGTTTGTCATCCGTGTCCCAGATATAAGCACCGTTAGCCCTGTCGATAAAGACAGGATCACCACCCACGCCTTTGAATGCGCGAACTGGCGAGTTAACGCCGCCGGGAATGACCGACTGGGCCTGGGTAAACAGATCATGTTGGGACATAGAATCGATTCCTGTGGTTAGGATGGTTAAACTCGGCCGGCTATTTTACCTGAAAACGACGCTGGCTTCAGGTGAAATGCTACTCGACTACAGGCGCCTGTCTGTGTCAGTTTGTAGCTTGACAAGGGGGTGCCATAAACAGCATAAATCCAGTTCTAATAGCAGGGAGTGGGATATGACAAAAGAATTAATTCGCTGCGGCTGGCTGGATGGCTCGGAAATCTATCAACACTATCACGACGAGGAGTGGGGTGTGCCAAGTCGGGATGACAGGCACCTGTTCGAAATGCTGATACTGGAAGGGGCTCAGGCGGGATTAAGCTGGATCACAATACTAAAAAAGCGTGAGAACTACCGTAAGGCATTCGATCAGTTTGATGTGCATAAGGTAGCGAGATACCGGCCTGCGCGTATCGAGAAGCTACTGCAGGATCCGGGTATTGTGCGTAACCGGCTCAAGGTAAATGCGGCAGTGCAGAATGCCAGGGCGGTGCTGGACATACTCGATAGTCACGACTCTTTTAGTGATTACATATGGCAGTTTGTCGATGGTAAGCCGGTGCAAAATCACTGGGCTTCGCTGAAGCAGGTGCCGGTTTCTACCGAGCGTTCCGATGCGATGAGTAAAGACCTTAAAAAACGCGGCTTTAAATTTGTGGGGTCGACGATCTGCTATGCCTATATGCAGGCAACAGGTATGGTGAATGATCATACCACTGACTGTTATCGTCACAGGCAGTGTGCAAAGTTACCTTGATTTTTCAAAATAGCGACGGAAGCTTGCGGCCTGCTGTGTGATGGCATCCGTGCTGTCGTGGCAGAACAGATCACTGATCACCGCCAGCATGCTGGCACCCGCATCAATAAGTGGTTCGCAGTTTCTGGTCGTGATCCCGCCAATGCAGCAAATGGGGATATCCGATTCACGGCGCAGCTGTTGAATCAGTGTGGGTTCGGCGCGAGGGGCATTAGGCTTTATGGATGAAGAAAAAAAGCTGCCAAAGGCGATATAGTTGGCACCACGGGTGATAGCCTGTCGTGCCAGATCAAGCTGATTGTAACAGCTGACTCCAATAATTCTGTCTGTTCCCAGTTGCTGGCGTGCCTGTTCGAGGTCCTGATCGTCCTTGCCGATATGCACACCATGTGCATCCACGTCTTTTGCTAGCTGAATATCATCGTTAATAATCAGAATGGCGTTGTGTTTGTCACATAACTGCTTCAGTGTGCTGGCCTGCTTCAGGCGGTGCTGTTTTTGTGATGATTTATCCCGGTACTGAATCAGCCTGGCACCACCCGCCAGTGCGGCTTCGGCACGGGCAGCAAACTCGGTATCCGGTAACAGATGAGCATCGGTAATGGCGTAAAGACCATGTAGTGGATTCATATCATTCGTCTCGGGAAGAGCTGTCCTTTACCAGGCCTGTGAGCGGCGAGCAGGGTTTGCTCGGTGTAATCCAGCGCCTGTTTGACGGCGGGTTCCAGTTGCACATGCTGCAGCATGCTAGCCGCCAGGCTGGCCGCTAGTGTACAGCCCGAGCCGTGGTACTCGCCATCAAGCCTCGGGTAGCGGAACTGGGTGTGCCCCGCTGGTGTGTGCAAATGATGAATGACGTCGTCTGTGTTGCCATGGGTGCCAGTCAGTAAAACACTCTTGCAGCCCTGCCTGAGGAGCTCTTCGGCAGCACGATCGTTATCAAGGCCGGTTAATGCGCGGGCTTCCAGGGTGTTGGGAGTCATCATGTTGCAGTGGGGCACTATCAGGCGGCTGATAGTTGCTTCCAGTGGTTCGCGACTCAGGCGGCTGCCATCACCGGAAGCCAGTACAGGGTCGAATATAATGGGTAGCTCGGGCAGGTCTGAAATGATTTCGCTGATGAGTTCGACAGCATCAATACTTCCCAGCATGCCAATTTTAATGGCGGCGGGTTGCATGTCCTGTAGTATGTGATGAACCTGTTGCTGCATGATGTCAGTGCTAACAGGCGTTATTCGGTATGCCGTTTGGCTGTCCTGGACAGTGAGGGCTGTTATGACTGGCACTGCATGCATGCCGTGGGCTGCGATAGCTTCGATATCTGCCTGTATACCGGCGCCACCAGACGGGTCATAGCCGGAGAAGCAGAGAATGACAGGGATGTTGTCGGCCATGTTGGTGGTCGCAATCAAGCAGGTGTTTAAGATGTGCCCAATGTTATGGGGCAAATTATGCTGAAGGATGTTAACACAGGCGGCGAACAGCGTCTGCCAGGTCTATGACTCTGGCGCGGATGTATTTATTACCTTTGGCATCTGGTGCCAGTTTCAGGTATTCGCTGTAGTCTGCCAGTGCAGGGCTGTGACACTCCAGTGCGTCATAGATGGCACCACGGGCTTTCATTGCGTCTGCCTGGTCGGTTTCCAGTGAAACCATAATGTCTGCCAGTGGCAGTGCCTTTTCCCAGTTTTCTTCCTGCATATACAGGTTGCGCAGGTTGCGCAATACGCGCAGGATAATTTCCTTGTTGGAGCAGCTGGCTAGTACGCCGTGCAGGCGAGTTTTATCCAGCTTGGAGCCATAGTATTCCTGCAGGCGGTCTTCGATATCTTCTTCGTTCAGGGAGATACCACCGAAATAGGGGTCAAGCACAATGGCACCGTCACTAATTTCCAGTTTGACAAGAAAGTGGCCGGGAAATGAAACCCCCGCCAGAGGGAGTCCGAGTGCGTGGCCAAGCTCAATATAAAGGATGGACAGGCTGATGGGAATGCCAAGCTTGCGCTCGATCACGTCGTTCAGGAAACTGTTGCGAGGGTCATAGTAGGATTGTGAATTTCCTTCATAACCCTTTTCGATGAACAGGACGTGGTTAAGCTGCTTCAGGATTTCAGCTGCGTTGGCAGTTTCTGGCAGGCGACTGTTGATTTCGTTTGCCATTGACTGAATTTTCTCAAGATAGCCCTCGATGTCCAGGTCGTGGTATTCGAGTCGGGCAATCATAAGCGCGGCTTCCGCCAGGTTGATATCCTGGTCTGGCTGCTGCAATAGTGCCTCGAAGGCGGCTCGGTCTGAGTTTTTGGTGCTTAGCATGGTGTTGTCATTTTTTATATCGTAGTCGAGTCCCGTGCTCGAGTGATAACAGTATCTCTGTGGCATCCAGGGTCTCAGGGAAATAAGCTCCCGAAATCTGAGCGCCGTGTATGCTAGCGCCCTCCAGGTTGGCCTGGCTGAAATCGATGCCCCTAAGGTTGCTCATTCTAAAGTAACAGTTGCTTAAGTCCAGCCCATCGGCATTCAGGCCACATAAATCAACGCTACGGAAGTCGGCGCCGCTGAGCTCACAGGTCTCACCGTTTTCACGTCGCTCATTAAACTCAGTCACTTTGCCCTCTCGTAGGAGGCGGTAAAGCGTGTCATCTTTGATTTGCGGTGCGCTTGCTGGCATATCTGCTCGAGCTCCTTGTTGCTGTGATAGCGCGCTATAGCGCGACTTTATACAGTAAAGAGTATAGCAGCTGAGTTATTCGCCGTAGATAGTGAGGATAAGCCTGCGTTGATGGGGCTGAGTGCGGTGTTCCCATAGAAAAATGCCCTGCCAGGTGCCTAGTAGCAATCTGCCTTGCTGAATGGGGATGGTCAGGCTGCTGTCAGTGAGGATAGTGCGGATATGCGCGGGCATGTCGTCAGGCCCTTCATCGGTGTGAATGAAGTCAGGGTCACCATCGGGACAGGTTCTAGCCATAAAGGTTTCCAGATCCTTGCGCACAGCAGGGTCGGCATTTTCGCAGAGAATCAATGACGCGCTGGTGTGTTGCAGGAAAATATTGAGTATCCCTGTTTGTATTCCAGAAGACACAACAGCGTCTTGAATCTGCTGGCTGATATTGTGAGTGCCGCGGCCGTTTGTATGCAGGCTGATGTGTTGCTGGTTGACCATGATTGATGGAGCTATTTGGCTGCGTGGATCTTGCGCAACAGCGCCAGGTCGACATAGCTTGCACCATAGCTGTCACCTGCAATCAGATCGAATGGCTGATCGGGCTCACCCAGGTTATCCAGTACAAGGGCGGCACCGTCGAAATTGTGTTCATGTGTGTAGCCATTAGTCGTGACGATGGTTTTCAGTTGGGCGCCATGGGATGAGAGAATGCCGTTTTCAGAATCTTCGAAAGCCAGACACTGCTCTGGTTGAAGGTTCATCTCCTTCAGTGCCCAGTGATATATATCGGGAGCTGGCTTTTTCGCCGGTACAATATCACCCGCGGCAATGACTTCGAACCAGTCAGTGGAGCCTTGCTGGAGGGCGTGCTCAAGTAGTGCTGTGACATTAGCCGGTGTGGTTGTAGTTGCAATGGCAAGACGCATGCCGATGTTGCGGGCTTCCTCTATGAGGCGGCGAACGCCGGGGCGAAGTGGTATCGCGCCGGTGGCAAGCAGTTCGGTGTAATGCAATGTTTTGGACTGATGTAACTGGCGAATAAGCTCCGGTGTGTTGTCATCAGTCGGGAAGTCTGTGTTGTAGTGCGCCAGATAATGGGCCATACGCTCCTTGCCGCCAGTTACAGCAAGCAGTTTTCCATACAGTTCAACAGACCAGTGCCAGTCCAGACCGGCATCTTTAAAGGCCTGATTAAACGCGACACGGTGACCGTCCCTCTCTGTGTCGGCAAGCGTGCCGTCAACGTCAAATATTAGAGCCTGAAGATCGGTCATTGTGTGAGTTCCCTGATGAAAAAAATAGCGGCATTGTAGAGGAAGCCGCTGAAGAAATATAGCCTATACTCGTAGGGTATTATGTGCTCATGCTGATTGGTTGAGGTCAGCTAAAGAGTAGAAAATTCAGTGGCTTATGTTTGTTAAAAGCGATTATTTATCAAGGCAGAAATGTGAAGTTGATGTGGGGAATATCCAGGGCATCTATTAAAAATAAGCTGATATATATCATCTTGCTGGCAAGTATGTCTGGCTTTCTTGTTATTGGGATCAGCCTGGTAGTTCATGAATATATAAAATTGAAAGAGATACAGCAAAACGAACTGCTTGTGACGTCGAATATAGTGGCAGAAGCTACAGCTGGAATGGTGCTATTTGGTGATGCAGATGGTGTGAAGTCTCTGCTTAAGTCGCTACGTCTCTGGGAGCACGTAAGGCGCGTGATGGTATTTGACGAAGCAAAGCAGCTGTTTGCCAGTTATGAAAATGGAATATTTGTAAAGCAACAGAGTCTGACTGAGGTATATGAAAGTAATGCGGTATCCGGTTATGCGTATGGGATGTCGGAAATAAAACTGGATGATCGTGTAGTTGGTTATGTCTACATAGAAGCTAATGACAGTCTGGTGAATCAGGTTGTTCTGGAATCGCTAGTAGCTGTGTTTGTGTATATCTTTATCGGAATGATTATTGTGTATTTTATTGCATTGAAAATGCAGAAGTTAATATCAGACCCAATTTCGCATTTAACCGAAACAGCAGTGAAGATTACACATGAAAGAAATTATAAGTTAAGGGCAGTAAGAGAAAGCGATGATGAAATTGGAGATTTAACTGAAGAGTTTAATAGCATGCTTGATGTGCTGCATGAGAATACGAGAGATTTAATTCAGAGTGAGCGCAAGTTTAGAAAAGTTGTTGAGCAGGCGGTAGAGGCGTTTTTTATTGTCGATTCTGAAAGCTCTATTATTGATGTGAATGCAGCTGCCTGTAAGGTCTTTGAATATGATAGAGAGCAATTGCTTGAGTTGCACTGGTCAGATATCGATGGCGGAATGCAGGAGCCTGTGGTTTTTTCGTCATTATTGAAAAAACTTGAAGACCAGGATCATATCGTTATAGAAACCGAGTATATGAAGAGTAATGGCAAGTTATTCCCTGTCGAGGCAAATATTGGCTTGATGGAGATTGATAAGCAGAAGTTCGTGCTTGTTGCAGCAAGGGATAATACCGAGAGAAAGATGGCAGAGGAAAGGCTGAAGCAGGCGAATGATATGCTTGAGGCGAAAGTTAGCGAGCGTACCAGTGAATTGAAAAATGCCAATCTGGCTTTGTCGCTAGCGAAAGAAAAGGCAGAGGCTGCAAACCGGGCAAAAAGCCTGTTTCTTGCCAATATGAGTCACGAAATCCGTACACCCATGAATTCAGTAATAGGCTTTACGGATGTACTTGCAAATAGTGGGCTGAATGACAAGCAGGCATCCTATGTAGAGTCGATACAGGCAGGTAGTCGAAATCTGTTAAGTCTGATTAATGATATTCTTGATATTTCAAAGATTGAGGCTGGAAAACTACAGGTCAAGTTTGAAAAAGTTTATCTAAAACAGCTGTTGAATGATATTAAAGAAGTGTTTTCTATATCCGCTGCGCAGAAAAATCTCTATCTTGAAGTGAATGTCGATGATGATGTTCCAGACGTGATTATGTCTGATGAAGTCAGATTAAGGCAGATTATTTTTAACCTGGTGAATAACGCCATCAAGTTTACACGGGAAGGTGGTGTTCGTGTTGCAGTGAGAAATGAATTCGATAGTGAAAATCTGTTTTATGATCTTGTGATTGAAGTGTGTGATACAGGAATAGGTGTCAGAACGGAAGATCAGGAAAAAATATTTAATGTTTTTGAGCAGCAGGATGGGCAGAGCACCAGGGAGTTTGGTGGTGCTGGGCTTGGGCTGGCCATAAGTACACGACTGGCTGAGCGTCTCAATTCAAGTATCAGTATAGAGAGTGAAGAGGGTAAGGGAAGCTGTTTCAGGCTGCTTATTAAATCCCCGGAGATCGTACTTCAGGATCGAAGTGGTACAGAAATCAAGGATGGTGGTAAGGGTCTACTCAATTCGGTAAAGGTGTTGGTGGCGGATGATGTGGAGGAAAACAGGCATCTGATTGCTGAATATCTCTCACGGCAACCATTAGAGTTGGTGTTTGCCAAAGATGGTGTTGAAGCGGTTGAGAAAGTCAGGAGTGAAAAACCATCGGTCGTGCTGATGGATATACGCATGCCAAATATGAGTGGCACGGAAGCGCTAAAGATTATAAAAGAAGATGAATCGCTGTCTGGTGTGGTGGTGATTGCGGTAACAGCTTCCGTGATGGAAGATAAAAATGCGATGCATAAGCGCTCACTGTTCGACGCTATATTGTATAAGCCGCTCAAGAGGCAGGCTCTTATACAGGCCTTGGGTGATTTTATTGGCTATCAGTTGCAGGCTGATGTTTCGGAGCAGGAGGAGGAGCAGGATGAGAAACGATTTGTCAGTGAGTTGTCCCGGGCGGATGAGGGTTTTATAAATAAAATCCGGGAATATAAACCAACAATTGAACGAGCAATCAATCGAGGTAGTTTCGGAGGCTTGAATCAGCTACTGGATGAGCTTAATTATATTGGTGATCAGTATAATATGGTGGAGTTTCATAAATTGATAGAACGAGTAAGACGCTCCAATGAACATTTTGATATTGAAGAAACTCAGCGCTTATTGACGCAGATACTGTCAGATCTAGCATCAGTTAGAGGAGCCCAGAGTGAGTAGAAAGTATCGCGTGCTTATTGTCGATGATGTGCCAAAAAACATTCAGGTTGTAGCCAATCTGCTGGGTGATCGTGAATATGAAATATCCTATGCAACCAATGGGGCACAGGCTATTGGACATCTGAAAGAGGAAGAGTTTGATCTGGTCTTGTTAGATGTGATGATGCCCGAAATGAATGGCTATGAAGTATGCAGGATTATAAAAAGTGAAGCCTCAATCAAGGATGTGCCGGTTATTTTTATTACGGCAAAAACGGATGAGGAAAGCCTGATTGAAGCATTTGATGCAGGTGGGCAGGATTATATTACCAAGCCATTTAATTCTGCAGAGTTGCTTGCGCGAGTTAAGACGCATCTTAAGTTAAAGGCGTATGAGGATTCACAACAGGTTGTGATCGATAATGCTCTAGCTGAGCTTAGGTTGTTGAATAAGGAAATTATTGAGACACAGAAAGAAGTTATTTTCACGATGGGGTCGATTGGTGAGACACGATCGAGAGAAACCGGCCTGCATGTCAAGCGTGTTGCAGAGTATTCGCGTTTATTTGCGTTATTGTCCGGGCTAGATGAGTATGAGGCAGATCTGATTGCAATGGCATCACCAATGCACGATATAGGTAAAGTCGGAATTCCAGACGCTATCCTGAACAAACAGGGGCGCCTGACAGAAGATGAATTCGATATTATGAAGACGCATGTCACGATTGGTTATGATATGTTGAAACACAGTGATCGACCCATTATGCGAACGGCGGCAATTATTGCGCTGGAACATCATGAGAAATGGGATGGATCAGGTTATCCTAAAGGCCTGGTCGGCGATGATATACATATATATGGGCGGATTACAGCACTGGCGGATGTGTTTGATGCGCTAGGTTCTGCCAGGTGTTACAAGCAGGCATGGAATGACGAAGAGATATTTGAGCTTTTAAGAGAGCAGTCGGGAAAGCATTTTGATCCCGCATTAGTGGAAATGTTTTTTGATAATCTGGATGCGTTCTTCGGCATCAGGCAACAATACAGGGATGTCGAGTAGCTGATGTTCAGGCGTTAAGTCGAATGTCTCGCGTATGTTTATAATCTTTCAGCTGGCCCAGAGTCTTTATTGCGTGCTTCAATACATGTTCAGCACTAGCACGATAGGCAGTAAGCTTGCCGCCGACAAGTGTAATCAGTCCAGGGCAGCTGGGATGTTCAACGATAATGCTGTCTCTGGGGCGATTAAACGCGGTGTTATCACTATGCGGAAGAACTCTTAGTCCGGCAAAGCTTGAGATGATGTCTTTCTGGCTAATCGTTTTGCTGAAATACTTGTTATAAGTTTCGATAAGGTAGTCTATCTCGCTTTGAAGAGGCTGCAAGGTCTCTGGCCTGTCTTCGAAAAGTCGTTCGGTTGTTCCTATTAATGTTTTTTTATCTTTCCAGGGGATAACAAAAACGGCACGACCATCACTGGCTTCAATATAGAAGGCACCATGTTCGGTTATCTGGTTAATGAGTATATGAGTACCTGCCACCAGGTCAATCTCAGGTAGTTCCATTTGTGGTTTTATTTTCTTCTGTACCGATTCTATCCAGGGACCTGCGCAGTTTATAATGCAGCGGGATTTGACATGCAGTTGACGGCTGTCCTGTGAATAATGAATCGAGTATGTGCTGTTCTCACGCTCCGCACTGTGGAAAGTACTGTTGTAGTGTATTTCTGCGCCCAGTGTTTTTGCGGATTCTATGACGGCTGCAGTTAGTTCCATGTCATCTGTTTGTGCGTCATAATACATAAATAGCTGTTTTAAATTCTTTTTGTTTAGTTGGCTAAAGTCCTTCCAGTGCTTCTCTCTGATGACTGCGAATGGTGTCAGACTAAATATTGAGTAAACAACAAGTCCTAGCCATATGTGCCATGCGGGACGCCGGCTATGCTGGTATACAGGAATATAAAAAGGGATTTTTTTTACCAGTCCGGGGGCATTTTTTAAAAGTATATTGCGCTCATTCAGACATTCTCTGACAAGGCTAAACTGTCCGCTTTCGAGATATCGAAGGCCGCCATGAATCAGTTTACTTGATTTGCTGGAAGTTGCCATGCCCGGGCCAGGGTATTGCTCCAGGATTAGCGTTTTGTAGCCATAGTTAGCAACAGCCTGTGCGACGCCTGCGCCCTGTATGCCAGCACCAATAATGACGATGTCGTAGAGTGAATTAGGCATGTTGTGGTTATCGTGTCTGTCGATTCTCAAACAGGTTAAGCGCAAGGACTGGATGTTCAAGCATGCGGCATATGTCACGTGTTTCAACGAGCGATATATTATGACTCGCATAGTGAAGTGCGAGCTCTGGTTCAGTAATATCGTAGATCATCCATTCCCAGTCGCCGGGCCAGGGGTCCATGTTAGCGGGTAGTTTTCGATGATTAATAATCAGATAATCAGGCTTCATTGACTGGGCGATTTTTAGATTGAGGGTGGTGTATTCGTGAAGCACCCAGCCAGTATGAAACTCACTGTGTGTCTGTGTGTAATGTATTGCATCAGGGTTGAACGAAATTATGATGCATTGTGATCGAATAATATCCAGCCTGGATAAAAGTGTCTGCATGATAGTTTCCAGTCCAAACTGATCGATGGACTCTTCCTTAATCTCAACAAATGCAGATGCTTCAGGGTAATTTTGTAAAAGTTGTACAACTTCTTCGAGGCGAGGTATGTGCTGGTTAAAAAAAGCGAGTGAAAATCGGTCTGGCTCATGTGCGCGAATATTATTAATTTCAGACAGGCTCATTTCAAACAGGTTGCCATTTATCCCGGTGGTTCGAATGAGCTCGGTATCATGTATCACTACGAGTTCTCCATCGGCCGTGCACTGAACATCAAACTCGATAAACGGAGCGCCGCACTGCAACGCCGCTCTGAGCGAAATCAAAGTGTTTTCAGGATACAAAGCCATAT
This sequence comes from Gammaproteobacteria bacterium, assembly GCA_041589175.1. Taxonomy (GTDB): domain Bacteria; phylum Pseudomonadota; class Gammaproteobacteria; order SZUA-229; family SZUA-229; genus SZUA-229. The sequence goes on along the minus strand of JBFHWF010000013.1, from coordinate 17,871 downwards.
GTCCGCGATGAGCGACAAGGTGGGGTATTGCCATAAGCAAGTTCCAGCATTGGAGTTATGATTTTAATTTTAGTCATTAAAACAACGACTGCGTAACTCTCCGACAAACTGCCTATAACGATCAGTTAACGCTGGCTGTTTCTGTGGAATAAAGGTCCTGTAATTCGCGACAGGCTTGTCTGATTTGTGATCGTTAGACCGTGCGGCAATATGAGCACAGCCTGAGGCGCTGGCTTCTACTTCTTCAGACTGGTATACCGGGGCTGAGCTAAGCGTGCTTATTATCTGACAGAGTCCATCCAGTTTAGATAACCCACCACTGACAAATAATTTTTCTGGCATGTGCGAGAGCTGCTGGAGATTGTGATAGAGAAGGAAGGCAATACTTTCGATGATTGCGACATAGCGGGTTTGCGGTGTTGGGGAGTTGATAAAGCAGGCTGTTCCACCGTCACACCACCAGGGTGAGCCGAGCCCGACATGAGTATTTATAAACATTCCTGGATCATCAGTATGTGATAGCCACTCGGGTAGTTTTGAAAAAAGATCATTCCGGGGGGATTGTTGCTGAAACCACTCAAGTGCTGAGCCAGCACCATTCACCGTGGCTTCAGTCATAAAATGAGATGAAGTTGCATCACTATAAACCAGGCTGTTTAACAGCTTTTTCTGCTGCGCTTTTTCCTCTATCGAGGTGAGAATGAATGCCCCCGTACCGATGTTGATTAATGCGTCTTTATCAGTCAGTGCTGCGATTGCATGCGGGATACCGTTCTGGTCACCACAGACAGCAGTTAATGGGATATGGCTACCTGTCAGATGACCATAAAGGCAGGCAATGGGGCGGCAATCGGGCAGGTAATGCTGTGAGATAGTAAAGCGCTCTGCTAGTTCATTAGACCAGTCAAGCTGTTGCCGATCAAATAACAGGGTGCGCTGGGCATTGCTGTGGTCGATCAGGCAGGGCCGCTCTTCCAGCAGGTGATAGAGCAGGTAACTGGCAATCGGAGAAATACAGACGTCGTAATGGGTGTTATTCAGATCGTAATGGTTTATCAGCCAGGCGATCTTGCTGGCAGAATAATGGGCCGATAACTGAAGTCCGCTGATGTCACGAATTCGGGCGGCATGTGGGCTAAGTGCATGTAGCTGGTCAGCCGCACGGGTGTCTCGCCAGCTGATCACGGGTGACAGTGGCTGGCCCCCCGAGCGACTCCAGGCCAGTACGCTGGAACGCTGGGTGCATAGTCCGCACTGTTGTATCTGCGCCTGTAGCTCTACCGGCAGGAGTGCTATTAATTGGCGGAGGCCCGAAAGCATCTGCTCTGCATCCTGCTCAAATCGGCCAGCAGCTGGATTGTGGGTGTCCAGGCTGATGTGTCTGAGATAGACGCTTTTACCTGACGGGTTGAACAGGATCAGTCGGCAGGCATGGGAGCCTGCGTCGAGTACCATGGTTAGCGGTGTGCTCATAACATGAGTTAAGCTCAGATCTGCTAACATGCCAGCCGAGGCTTGAAGAGGGTGCTATCGACCCATATATAAGAAAATGTTAATATGTCCGCCCTTGAATAAGCTATGCTACATAATTAAGCAACCTGAGGTGTGTCCGGTAGGGTGGTTAGGTCTTCCGTTACGCGCTCTTAATATGAAACCAATATCTGGAGAAGGCTATGGCCACTGTTGAACTGAATGAATCAAACCTCGAAAAGACCGTTGTCGAAAATGACATCGTCATCATCGACTTCTGGGCTGAGTGGTGTGGCCCCTGCAAGTCCTTTTCACCCATTTATGAAGAAGTGTCCGAAAAGCATCCTGACGTGGTATTTGCCAAGGTGAATACCGAGGTTGAGCAGGCGATTGCCGCGCATTTCCAGATTCGTTCGATACCAACCCTGATGGTTTTCCGTGAGCAGATCGTGCTTTACTCTGAGGCCGGTATGTTGCCTGCGTCGGGGCTGGAGCAGCTGGTTCAGCAGGTAAAAGAGCTGGATATGGACAAGGTACGTGCTGATATTGAAGCTATGGAGGCTGAAAACAAGGCCTGAGCCCAGGTTTGATCTGGCATAAAAAAACGCCGCTCAATTGAGCGGCGTTTTTTTATGGGTAGACATAGCTGTTAGCGCATTTTTTTAAGCGATTTCAGCAGGTCCTTGTGCCATTGAGCAGCGAACTGCTGACGCGCCTTGTCCTTGCTGATCTCCAGTTGCATCAGGGCCTGGCTACGCTTTTCGGCAGCAGCAATTTCAGCTTTTACAGTATCCAGTTCTGCCTGCAGTTTTTTAAGCTGCTGATCCATGCCCGTTGTTTTTGTAGCGGCAGGCTTCCTGCTGGCCTTTTTCTTTGTGGCAGGGCTGGCGGTGGCTTTTTTCGTAGCAGCTTTTTTGACCGCAGCCTTTTTCGCAGGGGCTTTCTTAGCGGCTGTCTGACGGGTTTTCGCTTCAGTCGCTGTGGCTTTTTTCGCGGCGGCTTTGCTGGCAGCAGGCTTTTTCTTGGTGGTCGCTTTTGCGGCTTTTCTGGCCGGTGCCTTTTTCTCCAGAGGTTTTTCAGGGGGCGTTTGTGCCTTTACGGTCTCTGTTTTTGAGGCTGCAGGCTTGTTAGCCGTTGACGGTGTAGTAACCGAAGGCGTACCGGGCTTGCCCGCAGGTGCCGTCGGCGCTACTTTCGGGGACTCGCTGACAGCCGGTGTCGCAGGCTCAGGTGCTGATGCGGCAGCTTTTGGTGCTTTGACCGGTGTAGTGGTCGCGGCAGGGCGAGATCCCATGGTTCCTGGACGTGCTGTTTTCAGGGCCGTCATCATGGCATTAAAAATATCGTCGATATCGCCTTTTCCATCCACAGTTGACAGTTTGCCCTGACTTTCATAGTAAGCAACCAGTGGCTGGGTCTGTGTCTCATAAACACGCAGGCGCTTGCCGATGGTTTCCTCATTGTCATCGGAGCGGTGATGAAGTTTGCCTCCACAACGATCACATTCATTTTCCATCGTAGGTGGGTTGGTATAGATATTGTAAACCGCACCACAGTCTTCGCAGGTCAGGCGGCCGGTGAGGCGCTGCATCAAGCTGTCGAAGTCAACGTCTATGAGAATGCTCTTGTGTATCGGCATGGACATATTGCTCAGCAGGCTATCCAGTTCTTCTGCCTGTTCAATATTCCGGGGAAAGCCGTCCAGTATGAAGCCATTTTTGGTGTCGGGGCTATTCAGGCGCTCGCGTATCAGGCCGAGTACCAGGTCATTAGGGACCAGCTGGCCGGCGTCCATTATCGTTTTGGCCTGTCGTCCAAGGGGTGTCTGGGCATCGACAGCGGCTCGCAGCAGGTCGCCCGTGGAGATTTGCGGAATATTGAGTTTTTCGATCAGTCGTTTGGCCTGAGTGCCTTTACCTGACCCCGGCGCGCCCAGTAATACAATTCTCATCTTGGAATTTCCCCCATAAAACAGGCATTTTAGTTATTGGCAGATGATTCGGATTTTAATCAATGCGCAGATAATGTCGAGTACTCTTGCGCCCGTTCTTGATATAATGCGCAATTAACCTGAATGGACTACGGGACCTGAGCAGATAGCCGCTGGCAAAAGGCAGGGTAACGTACCGATTTAAATGTAATTTAGCTGTAACACTAAGGTATTTGTTGTATGAATCTTGATAACCTCCCCCTGGGTGAAGATGTCCCGAGTGATATCAATGTTGTAATCGAAATCCCGGCACATGGCTCGCCCGTCAAGTACGAAGTCGAAAAGGATAGCGGTACGTTAATGGTTGACCGTTTTATGGGTACAGCCATGTTTTACCCCTGTAACTATGGCTTTATGCCCCATACCCTGTCTGAAGATGGTGACCCGGTCGATGTGCTGGTCGTGACCCCGGTTCCCCTGATTTCAGGCTCCGTTATCCGTTGTCGCCCTGTTGGCATGCTGGAAATGGTCGACGAGGCGGGAGAGGATCATAAAGTACTGGCAGTGCCTGTCAGCAAGCTGACCAAGCTGTATGATGATGTGCAGAAGCCTCAGGACCTGCATGACGACATGCTGGACCAGATTACTCACTTCTTCGAGCAGTATAAGGCACTGGAATCCGGCAAATGGGTGAAAGTGGAAAACTGGGTCGGTGTTGATCGTGCCCATGAAGAAATTCTGAGTAGTATTGAACGTTATGAAAACACCGAAAAATAACGGTGTCTGTGGCCGCTCTCGTTGAGCGGCCACCAGTCCTGTTTGTGGTATATCAGCAGGACTACCGGGTCAGTTAAGGAGCTGGGTATTACTATCGACATCGTCCACTCATTGCACAAGGGATAATAACGAGAATGTCGCGTGCAGTGATTAAAAATCACACACTGGAAGCGCAGCTATTCAAGCGGCGGGCTATTGTGGCAGCGGTTATCAGCATCCTGTTACTGCTTGTGTTGTTATCACGGCTCATCTATTTGCAGTTCTTCGAATACAGTCATTTTTCTTCCCTGTCTGAAAACAATCGAGTTCGCCTGATGCCTATCGTGCCTAATCGCGGACTGATTTTTGATCGTAATGGCGTGGTTCTGGCAGAAAACCAGCCATCCTATCAGCTGGAGCTCATTCCCGAGCAGGTTGAGGACATGCCCGCCACCCTGCAGGGCTTGTCGGAAATTGTCGAGCTCGACGAAGATGTGCTCAAACGCTTCAGAAAGCAATTGAAGCGTAGTCTCAAGTTTGAATGGGTGCCACTGCGTACACAGCTGTCTGATGAAGAGGTGGCCCGTCTGGCGGTGAACCGCCATCGCTTCCCCGGGGTAGAAATCAATGCCCGTTTGAGCCGCTATTACCCCATGGGAGAGCGGCTGGCCCATGTGATCGGCTATGTGGGGCGTATTGATGAGGACGAGATAAAGCAGGTAGACCAGACGAATTACAAGGGCACCACGCATATCGGTAAGAATGGTCTGGAGCAGTATTATGAAGATCAGCTACATGGCTTCGTGGGCTATAAAAATATCGAAGTCAATGTACAGGGGCGAGAGCTGCGGGTGCTGGATAAAATCCCGCCGATACCGGGGAACAATCTGTGGCTAACCCTCGATACACGTCTACAGATTGTCGCAGAAGATGCGCTCAGGGGTTTTAATGGTTCAGTCGTAGTGATGAATCCCCAGAATGGTGAGGTGCTGGCGATGGCCAGTATGCCGACATTTGACCCCAACCTGTTTGTGCATGGTATCAGCCATAAAGATTACAAGCTGTTGAGAGAGTCTCCGGACCGGCCACTATTCAATCGCTCGATCATGGGACAGTATCCACCGGGCTCTACGGTGAAACCCTTCGTCGGGCTGGGTGGCCTGGAAAGCCATAGTATTGGTCACCGGGAAAAGATCGATTGTGGTGGTTTTTATCTGTTACCCAACGATGAACGTAAATACCGTGACTGGAAAATAGAAGGTCATGGGCCGGTCGACCTCGATGCGGCTATCGCGCAGTCCTGTGATGTGTATTACTACGAGTTGGCCTATCGTATGGGCATTAACCGCATTCACGAGAGCCTGCACCAGTTTGGGTTTGGCGAGAAAACGGGCATTGATCTCTATGGCGAGCGCTCCGGGCTGCTACCTTCGCGGGAGTGGAAGAAGCGGGTTAAGGGCAAGATCTGGTTTCCCGGAGAGACACTGATCACCGGCATTGGACAGGGTTATATGCTGGCAACGCCTCTTCAGCTGGCCTCGGCAACCTCGATTCTGGCGATGCGTGGTAAATCGGTACAACCGCACCTGCTGGCAGGCATTGAGCCCTCTGCTGATGGTGATATGCAGGTTCCAGAGTGGCCTGAGAAGAAAGATGTGCAGCTCAAGCGCGAAGCTAACTGGCAACATGCCATAGACGGGATGGTGAGTGTGTTGCATGGCCTGCAGGGTACCGCACGCTCATCCGGGCTGGGTCTGAATTTCAAGATGGCGGGTAAGACTGGGACTGCACAGGTATTCAGTATTGCTCAGGATGAGGAATATGATGAAGAAACCATCGCGAAAAAGCTGCGCGACCACGCACTGTTTATTCTGTTTGCCCCACTGGAGAACCCGGAAATTGTGGTAGCGGTAATCGCGGAAAATGGCGGTAGTGGCAGTAGTACAGCTGCACCCATTGCGCGTAAGATCATTGATAAATGGCTGGAAAACCGTAAGGAGGATGCTGCAACGGCAGCGAAGAAATAATGCTTGATGACGGTGTTCGCGATAAGCGATACAGGCCCAGTATAACCATGCAGCTGATGCAGTTGATGCACCTCGATTACCTGCTGGTGCTGGGGCTGGGGCTGCTGGTGCTGGTTGGGCTGGGCGTGCTTTATAGCGCGGGTGATCAGTCGATGGATCTCATCCATCGGCAGCTGGCAAGGCTCGGGCTGGCCGTGCTGGTGTTGCTGGTCATTGCACAGATACCATCGTCCACTCTGCGCTTCTGGTCCCCCTGGATGTACGTCTGTGGAGTTGTATTGCTGATTCTGGTGCTGGTTATGGGGGATGTTGGCAAGGGCGCACAGCGCTGGCTAGATCTGGGTTTTATTCGTTTTCAGCCATCGGAGATGATGAAGCTGGTGACACCCATGATGATTGCCTGGTATTTTGCCGAAAAACCCCTGCCGCCTTCCTGGAAAACCCTCGGTGTGGCCGCTGTACTCATACTCCTGCCGACCTTCCTGATAGCGCGGCAACCCGACCTCGGCACATCACTACTCATATTTGCCGCCGGCTTTTTTGTCGTCTTCCTGGGCGGTTTGAGCTGGCGGTTAATGGGAGGGCTGGCTGTGCTTGGGGCAGCCATGTTACCGGTTCTCTGGCACTTTATGCATGACTATCAGCGAGGTCGTGTGCTTACGCTGCTCGATCCTCAACGTGATCCTCTGGGTGCCGGTTATCACATTATTCAGTCTAAAATCGCCATTGGTTCTGGTGGAATTTATGGCCGTGGCTGGCTAAATGGCACACAGTCACATCTGAATTTTCTGCCTGAGCAGTCGACGGACTTCATCTTCTCGGTGTATGCCGAAGAGTTCGGTCTGCTGGGTGGTGTGCTGTTGCTGGCACTCTATGGTTATATCATTATTCGAGGGCTGGTGATTGCTGTGCATGGTCAGGACACCTATGCACGATTACTGGGTGGCAGCCTGAGCCTGACGTTTTTTGTCTACCTTTTTGTGAATGTGGGTATGGTCTCAGGTATTTTGCCTGTGGTTGGGGTACCATTGCCACTTATCAGTTATGGCGGCACCTCTATGGTGACCCTGATGGCGGGATTTGGTATGTTGATGTCTATAAACTCTCACCGCCGTCTGTGGTCAAAGTGAGCAACATTAGAGTTGCGATTGTTCATGAAACGAAACCGGGAAAAACAGTTTACATGCTTAAAAAAATAATAAGACCATTTGGTCTGCTCGCACTGTCCTGTGCTCTATTACCTGTCAGTGCACAGGCAAATTACACTCAGCGAAAAGATGTGCAGCAGTTTATGCAGCAGATGCATACGAAACATAATTTCGATATGCAACAGATTAATAACTGGTTATCTGGCGTGGAGCAGCAGAAAACCGCGCTGGAAGCTATTGCACGTCCAGCTGAGGGAAAACCCTGGAAAGATTATCGTAATATTTTTATTACCGAGAAGCGCATTAATAAGGGTGTTGAGTTCTGGAAAGACAATCTACAGTTGTTGCAGCGCGCAGAAAAAGAATATGGTGTGCCCGCAGAATATATCGTCGCGATTATTGGTGTCGAAACCTATTACGGTAAACATGCCGGTAACTATCGCGTTCTTGATGCGCTGACAACGCTCGGTTTTGACTATCCTATAGAGAATACAACAAAAGAGCGTCGTGACAGGCGTGAGCGCTTTTTCCGCAAGGAGCTGGAACAGTTCCTGCTGATGAGCCGCGAAGAGCGATTTGATCCTCGGGATCTAAAAGGTTCCTATGCGGGTGCAATGGGTATGCCTCAATTTATCCCCAGCAGCTTCAGAAGTTATGCGGTTGATTTCGATGGTAATGGTGTCAGGGATTTCTGGAATAGCTCTGCCGATCCGATAGGCAGTGTTGCAAATTATTTCAAGGTGCATGGCTGGAAACCCGGTGCACCTGTGATTAGCGCAGCTATGGTCAATGGTGATTCCGCTGAACTGGGTAGTAAACGCCTGAAGTCGAATCGCAAACAATGGAAATCCATTGCAGACTATCAGCGTATGGGTGTCAGGGTAATGGACCCGGTACCATCAAAAGAGCGTTCGTCTTTATTGCGCCTGGAAGGTGCTAATGGTGACGAATACTGGCTGGCGTTGCATAATTTTTATGTCATAACACGATATAACCGCAGCCCGCTGTATGCACTGGCGGTGCATCAGCTGAGCCAGGCGGTATCGGAAAAATACCATGCGCAATAAATGTGCGGTGAACGGATTTATATATGGAAGTTAGCTGGAAAACAGGTGGCCTTTATACACTGATCTGTAGCACCCTGATTGGCTGTACCATGGGTGACAGTGCACCTGATCGCTTTGTCCGTGATGATACACCGGATGCGGTTCCCGTTAATGAACCACTTAGTCGTTACGGTAACCCCGAAACCTACACGGTAATGGGTGAAACCTATCGGGTGATGAAAGATGCGACCAACTTCGTACAAAAGGGTGAGGCCTCCTGGTATGGTACCAAGTTCCACGGGCGTAAAACGTCCAGTGGTGAGCCATACAATATGTATGCAATGACAGCAGCGCACAAACGCCTGCCATTGCCTACCTATGTTGAAGTCACACATCTGGAAACGGGCAAGAAAATTATTGTTAAGGTTAATGATCGAGGCCCATTCCACGAGGGACGTATTATTGACTTGTCCTATGCGGCTGCACGTAAACTGGGGATTTCGGCAACAGGCACCGGGCCAGTGAGTATCCGTGCGATTAATACGGCGGGTCTTGATCTGACAACCGATAATGTAGCTCTGCCAGAGCCTGCTGAGGGCAAGGGTGAAATTCATGTGCAGGTCGCTGCAATGGGGACGGAAGCTGCGGCGGAAGAAATGGCCAGCAAGCTAAGAAAAAAGCGAATTCCGAGTGTGCGTGTACATGTGGTTGAAAGGAGTGGGCAAAAACTTTACCGTGTACGTGTAGGGCCGATTCCCAATGTCGATCATGCCTACAGGGTTATTAACGACCTGAATGGTATTGGTCATGATACGGCCCGTGTCGTTGTTGACTGAGTCATAACACAAATTGATTAAATGAAACGAGAAACCATGTTTAGATCCATTCGTAATGTATTCCTTTCTTTCGGCCTGCTATTAGGTATGAGTGTTAGCGTCGCTGATGCTGCGCCTGTGCCATCTCCGCCAAAACTTGCGGCAACCAGTTACTTACTGATTGATGCCGACAGTGGACGCATTCTTGCGGAAAAAGATATCCACAAAAAAGTAGAGCCAGCCAGTATTACCAAGATGATGACGGCCTACGTGGTATACAAGGAAATCGCCAATGGTCGGCTAACACTGGACGAAGAGGTGACTATCAGTAAGAAGGCCTGGCGTATGAAAGGCTCGAAAATGTTCATCGAAGTGGGCAAGAAAGTTAAAGTTAAGGACTTGATGAAGGGGCTTGTTATTCAGTCGGGTAATGATGCCACGGTTGCGCTAGCTGAGCATATTGCCGGAACAGAAGCCACTTTTGCCGATTATATGAATCAGTATGCACAGCAGTTGGGTATGACTGATACGAATTTTGTTAACTCCACTGGCTGGCCTAATAAAGATCATGTTACGACAGCGGTCGATCTGGTGAAGCTGGCGAAAGCTTTGATCAGCGAATTTCCTGAGCACTATGAGCTGTATCGTGAAAAGGAGTACACCTACAACGGTATCCGACAATACAATCGTAATAAACTATTGTGGCGCGATAACAGTGTCGATGGAATTAAAACAGGCCATACAGAGTCGGCAGGTTATTGCCTGGTGAGTTCAGCGGTACGTGATGGTATGCGCCTGATTGCAGTGGTGCTGGGAACAAAAAGTGAAAAGGCCCGTAGTGATGTTAGTCAGTCGCTTATTAGTTATGGATTCCGTTTCTATGAAAGCAATCGGCTGTATGCAGCGGGTGAGACACTGAATCGAGCGCGTATCTGGAAGGGTGCGGCGGAGCATCTGAATATTGGCCTCGAAGAAGATCTGTTCGTGACAATACCCCGCGGTCAGTATAAAAATCTGGATGCGGTAATGGAAGTAAATTCTGATATTGAGGCACCCGTTTCCAGGGGGCAGAAGCTTGGAACGGTTAGCGTAAAACTGGATGGTAAGGAACTGGTTTCACAGCCATTGATTGCATTACAGTCAATCGAAGAAGGCAGCCTGTGGCAACGTAGTAAGGACCGTGTCATTCAGATGTTTCAGTAAACGGAATATTCTTTCACATGCACGGTTATAAACTGTGCATGATTCATAAATCATTTCAGCTATTCATAAGCGGTCTGCTACACTTCGGCAGCTAGCTGATGCAATCACTTATGTTTCGGAGTATCTATGTCTATTGTCTACTTAAATGGTGAATATCTTCCTCTTGAGGAAGCGAAGATATCGGTACTCGACCGTGGATTTTTATTTGCGGATGGTGTTTATGAAGTCATTCCAGCTTATGGTGGGCGCCTGTTACGACTGGATGAGCATCTTCAGCGTTTACAGAACAGCCTTGATGGCATCCGCCTGATAAACCCAATGTCAAATAATGACTGGCGTAAATTACTGGAAGCGATGCTGGAAAAAAATCCCAGTGAAGATCAGTCGGTATATTTACAGGTGACACGCGGCATAGCCGCAAAACGTAATCATGGATTTCCCGACGAGATTACACCAACCGTGTTTGTTATGGTGAATGCATTAATGCCAGTTAACAAGGAAGAGTTACGCCCGGGCGTATCGGCAATAACGCTGGATGATATACGCTGGCAGTTCTGCGATATCAAGTCGATTTCCCTGCTGGGTAATATTCTGCTTCGTCAGCAGGCCCATGATCGAATGGCTGCTGAAGCGATTCTGGTTAAGGGGTCTAAGGTGACCGAGGGTGCCGCGAGCAATGTCTTTATTGTTAAGGACGGCGTGCTGGTTACACCGCCGACGGGCCCCTGCCTGTTGCCGGGGATCACGCGAGACCTGATACTCGAACTGGCGGAAAAGCATGATTTTGCATATGAAATCAGAGATATAGAAGCCGAGGAGCTGGATCAGGCCAGTGAAATCTGGCTCACCAGCTCAACACGTGAGATTCTTCCTGTGGTCGAGCTGGATGGCAAACCGGTTGAAAATGGTCAGGCTGGCCCCATATGGGAAAGAATGATAGATATTTACCAGACTTATAAGTCGGAACTTAGAAAAGGTCTGGCGAGTTAGCATGGCTCAGATAGTGTCGGTGCGGAGAGCGAAATGAGCGATAAGCCAAAAACAGATATTCACTACGATGAAGAGCAGGAAACTCTGTTCGAGTTCCCCTGTGAATTTCCCATCAAGGCCATGGGAAAAACCGGTGACGAACTGGAAGTGGCTGTGCTGGAAATTATTAATCGTCATGTTGAAGACCTGCAAGAGGGTGCTGTTAAGTTTACCCAGAGCAGCAATGGTAAGTTTACCTCGATAACCATCACGTTTACCGCGCATAGCAAGGATCATCTCGATAAAATCTATATGGAACTGACCAGCTGTGAGCATGTTCTATATTGTATTTAAAAGTCACCGTGAATGAACGCAAACAACGCAAATAAACGCCAGGCTTCTGTTTGCCAGGGGCAAACAGAAATAACTGCTGTATCTGCGTGTATTGGCGTTCATTTGCGCTGTTAGCGTTTTCTTTTGTGCCCGTTCACCTATGGCAAAAAACTTCAAGCACTTCGCCATTATCAGGAATCTCGGGTTGCAGGACTACCAGCCTGTGTACCAGCAAATGCAGCAGTTTATTGCTAATCGAACTACGGATACGGCGGATGAAGTCTGGCTATTACAGCATAATCCGGTGTTTACCCTTGGCACTAATGCAAGCCCCGAGCACCTGCTAAACCCTGAGAATATACCTGTCATACAGACAGACCGGGGTGGTCAGGTTACCTATCATGCACCGGGTCAGTTAATTGTCTATGTGCTGATAGATGTGAAGCGTAAGGGGATGGGTGTAAGAGCACTGGTGAGCGCGCTGGAAAACACGGTCATCGAGTTCCTGGCTCAGCAGGGCATAGAAGCCAGGGCTGATCCGAAGGCACCGGGTGTTTACGTAGATGGCGCGAAAATAGCAGCTCTGGGATTAAGGGTGAAGCAGAAGGGCTGTTACCATGGGCTTAGTCTGAATGTGGACATGGACCTTGCGGACTTTGATAGAATAAACCCATGCGGCTATTCTGGCCTTAAGGTTACAAGCCTGAAACAGCTTGGCCTGCCACTGGATATGCAGCAAACACAGTCGCTATTGCTGGAAGCACTTTGCCAGCAGCTCGATATTACACAACTCGATCAACAGTAAAAGCCATGAGTAAAAATAAAGTCGTTGCCGGTGTTAAGCAGACAGGAGCCGAAAAAGTATCCCGTATTCCGGTGAAGATTGCCAAAACTGAAAAAATGCCACGTAAGCCGGAATGGATTCGTGCTAAGGCGCCGACGCACCCAAATGTAAAGCGGCTGAAAAAAGTGTTACGTGAGCAGAAGCTGTTTACTGTATGTGAAGAAGCATCCTGTCCAAATCTTGGCGAGTGTTTCGGTCATGGTACGGCAACCTTTATGATTATGGGTGAAATATGTACCCGACGTTGCCCTTTCTGTGATGTTGGGCATGGTCGTCCATTGCCGTTAGATAAAGACGAGCCACTGAACATGGCGGAGACAATCCAGGCAATGCAGCTGAAGTATGTGGTGATTACTTCCGTTGACCGGGATGATTTGCGTGATGGTGGGGCAGCGCATTTTGTTGAGTGTATTGAAAAGACGCGTGAGCTCTCACCGGGGATCAAAGTTGAAACCCTGGTGCCGGATTTTCGCGGGCGTGTAGATATTGCACTTGAGATTCTAAAGAAAGCACCACCCGATGTGTTTAATCATAATCTGGAAACGGTGCCGCGGCTGTATCGTGAAGCACGTCCGGGTGCAGATTATAAAGGTTCACTCGAACTGCTAAGAGATTTCGGTGCAGCATTCCCTGACGTGCCAACCAAGTCTGGAATCATGCTTGGGCTGGGCGAGGAAAAAGATGAAGTGCTGGAGGTGTTAAAAGACCTTCGTGCACATAATGTCACGATGTTAACATTGGGGCAGTATCTGCAACCGACGTTACATCATTTGCCTGTTAAGCGGTTTGTGACACCCGATGAGTTTGAAGAGTATAAAGTAATCGCTGAATCAATGGGCTTCGAGCAGGTAGCCAGTGCTCCGATGGTTCGCTCTTCCTATCATGCAGATCTGCAGGCGATGGGTGAGTTTGAGTCTTGAAGTCTGAATTAAAAACTCTGGCATGCATGGATGTGACTGTTGCCAGAGTTTTTGAGAAGCTTGTCTATTTACAAAATTTCGTTTAGCTCATCTGTTTCTGTAAATAATTTTCCAGCCCTATTTTATCTATCAGCCCCAGTTGCTGTTCCAGCCAGTAAGCATGATCCTCTTCGGTGTCACGTAGTAACACTTCCAGAATTTCACGGGTTTGATAATCCTTCTCTGTTTCGCACAGAGCAATCGCGTCTTTGAGTTGCTGTCCGACGCTGTATTCAATAGCCAGATCACTTTTCAGCATGGCAGGCACATCCTTACCGATGTTGAGTGCTTCGCGACTGGCAACATCAGGTGTGCCTTCGAGAAAGAGGATACGCTCTACCAGTGCGCTTGCATGTTCGAGCTCCTCTTCTGCTTCGTGCTTGATTCGCTCAAACAGCTTTTCCAGTCCCCAGTCTTCATACATGCGTGAATGAATAAAATACTGGTCTGCTGCGGAGAGTTCATTGGTTAACAGCTTGTTTAGCGTGTCGATGATGGCTTGATTACCTTTCATTGAATTCTCCCCATTTAATCTGACATTTGAGATTGCAGATAATTAGCTAGCCCAACTTTGCTGATCAGGTCATGCTGGGTCTCCAGCCAGTCTATCTGTTCTTCTTTGGTTTCAAGAATCTTCTCCAGTAGCTCTCGGCTGATATAGTCCTGCTGCTGTTCACAGAGGCTAATCGCTTCGATCAGATCCTTGTGTTGTTGCAGTTCCATGGTGTGATCACCTTTGAGCGATTCTTCCGGGTTTTCACCGATTAACAGCTTTCCCAGATCCTGCAGGTTAGGCAGTCCTTCCAGAAACAGGATGCGTTCGATCAGGTCATCTGCCTGCTTCATGGCTTTAATTGATGACTTATAGGCATGCTCATTCAGTTCGTCGAAACCCCAGTTTCTGCACATGCGAGCATGTAGAAAATACTGGTTAATGGCGGTGAGCTCGTTTTTTAGAATGCGGTTAAGTTGTTGATTTATCTTGGGATCTGTTTTCATTCGGGTGCCTCATTCGGTCGCTGTGTGGCGTGGGGTATCGGTTTAGTATAGTGCCGGCAAATTAGATTACAAGCTAAGTAGCTGATTTGCATAGTTTTATAATTGCAAAAGGGATTCTAGCCTGTTTTTTATATCAATGCTATTGCAAATCATTCTCACTTACATTTATAATACAGGCATAGAGGAGCTGATATTATGTTTGTATGTGTTTGTAATGGTGTAACAGATAAACAGATCATCGAAGCCGCTGAGCAGGGGGCGTCGACACTGCAGGATTTAAGTGATGAGCTTAATGTTGCAACGTGTTGTGGTCGCTGTGCTAGCTGCGCAAAAAAAGTGTTACGCGATGCTCATAGTCGTAATTTTTCGGAGAATCAGCCGTTTGAACAGGCGGTTATGATGATGGCTGTTTAGAATCTGAATACAGCTTTTTGAATTAACTAAAAAAGGCTTCTAGATGCTAGAAGCCTTTTTTATTGTTTGCGATTTATTTACGTTAGAAATCGAACTTGATACCAAAGTGTGCACCGTCATCCAGTTCAACTTCTGCACCATTTTCAAACTCATATTCCATATTACGGTAGCCAATATAGGCACGCGCACTTGGGGTAACTTCGAGCTCAACAGCAAAGCTGTATTCATTATACTGATCAGCACCACTGAAAGATGTTATGCCTGGTGCATAATAAAGAGACGCAGTGAAGGCAACTGGCATTTCAGCAGGGATCAGATAACGTAGCTGACCAGCGAGTGCGAGAGCACCAACTTCTTCATTTGCCGCATCGAAAGACGTCATCATCAGTTTGCCGCCAACACCAAACTGCAGTGACTGATTATTTCCTGCGGGGTTGCCGGTGATCATAATCTGACCCTGTAGCTGGAAGTCATCATCTTCTGTGAATAACAGCCCCAGTCCAACATCCGCACCACCATATCCAAAGGTGGAAGACTCGGTCAGGAAGTTAACTTCGGCCATTTCGTCAGCCAGTTTCAGATCAATACCGCGTGCATTGGCCTGAAGTGAAACGCTGAGCAGGGCAACAATAAGGCTGGTTGTTCTTAACATATTCGTGTTCTCGTTAGAAAAAGGTTTGTAACTATGATTCCCTGATGAGGAAATAGTTCGCTAGATCATACACAAAGCACATGCAAAAAAAAACACGACTCGATCGCATTGTGAACAATGGAGCAAGTCGTGTTTTTGTCTTCCCGGCGCAGGCCGGGAAGAGCGTCGAATATTTATACAGTCTGGTAGTAAATATTCTGAGGGTGATTAGCCTGAGCAAAGAAGAACCAGCGCTCAGCTAACAGCCCTGCATACTGGATAACAAATGCAGCAACCAGAATGCTGGTATTGCCATCGCTAAGTGCAGTTGCCATCAGTGCAACAGGAACTGGGAATACCAGTACCAGGAAAATGTACTTGATAGACTTCAGGAACTGAGCAGTTTTGCCATGGAAGTATTCACGTGTGTTGAATGAACCACCCATAGCACCCTGTACCTTCTGCTGAATCTGGTTGTGACGAATACCAATCGCAGATTGAACAGTCGACTTGTACTTGATGCGGTTATTACGATACAGCGAAGCCAGGCGGGTAATAAATACCGCAACTGTCAGTGCAATTGCCCAGCCACCCAGGAAGCTAACCTGTTCCTGCAGACCAAGATAAGCAGCCAGTGCAGTTGCCAGGGTAAAGCCAGACGCTGTACCGAACAGGAAGTAGTTAATAACCGTTAAGGGTGTTGACCACTCTTGCAGGAACTTGATGCAGGCATAGATCATTGCCGTGCAGATAAACAGCGCGAATGCGGCGATAACACCAAATACACCAACAAACAGGCTTGCACTCAGGTTTACGCTTCCCACTGTCAGTGCAATGCCGTCCATATCGAACATGTGCATGACACCGTAGACGAATACCGCAGCCATCATGGTTGGCAGTGCGATAACTTCGCGCGACAGCCATGAAGTACGCCACATTGCAGCAGCACGCCAGGCACGTTCAGGGTGCCCCAGGTGGAAGAAAGAGGAAAACAGACCCAGGCCTAACAGGATTAAAGAAATCACAGCGCCTGTGCCGTAGAAACCAGATGCGCTAACATTCGAAAGAATGCCAACTTCCTGATAAACCTGAGTTGAGAACAGCGCGAGGAACAGGCCCTGAGCTGCGCCAATCAGAGTGGTTAAAAATATGACAGAAAATGCGGGATGCATCGTTCTCTCCTAATTAAATTGTAAATTACTCAAACAGTAACTTATTAAAATCTCATTTTACCGTTACCCGGTAAAAATACCGGGTAACAGGTTAAACCATTAAATGAACGAGCTATCGTCAAGTACCGCACCATCAACTGGTTTGTGATGTTCTTTCTGCTCTTTGTTGAGCGGATTGTCCACACGAATCAGTTCGTCTTCATGGATGGTGATCTTGTTCTTGCGACGTGGCAGATAATGGTTCGAAGGCTGCGTGCCCCATTCTGGCATCAGTGGGTAACCACCTTCTTCACGTATCACAGTGGATACATATGAATCAGGATCATGTACGTCACCGAACAGGCGTGCGTTCGTTGGGCAGGCCAGTACACAGGCCGGCTTACGCTCAGACTCTGGTAGAGACTCGTCATAAATACGGTCAACACACAGGGTACACTTCTTCATAACCTTCTGGTGTTCATCGATTTCACGCGCACCGTATGGGCAGGCCCATGAGCAGTACTTACAACCGATACACTTGTCGTAGTCGACCAGAACGATACCGTCATTTTCACGCTTGTAACTTGCGCCGGTTGGGCAAACAGGTACACAAGGTGGTTCTTCACAGTGCAGGCATGACTTAGGGAAGTGAACCGTTTCCGTATTTGGATAGGTGCCAACTTCATAAGTCTGTACACGGTTAAAGAAGGTACCGGTTGGGTCTTTCGCATAAGGGTTGTCATCTGACATAAAACCCGCAGGACCCGAGGTGTTCCATTCTTTACAGGACGTTACGCAGGCTGAACAGCCTACGCATACGTTAAGGTCGATAATCAGCGCTAACTGAGTCATTATTTATCCCCCTTCTTTGTAAACTTACCCGCAAAGAAGCCTTGCCACTTACGGCGTAAGCTCATACCAGGGAGAACTGGCATCGGTTTAAACTGTGGTAATGAGCAATCTGCATCATCTTCTGCCTTGTAAACACGTACACGTACGTCGAACCATGCAGCCTGACCGGTAACAGGGTCAGAGTTAGAGATATGATCACCACACTCGTGCTTAGGAAGCTCTTCAGAGATTAAGTGGTTCAGCAGGAAGCCCTTCTGAGATTCGTTAGCATCTTCTGTCAGGTTCCATGCACCCGCTGCTTTACCGATCGCGTTCCAGGTCCAT
>JBFHWF010000012.1:0-52040 GCA_041589175.1 Gammaproteobacteria bacterium | reverse complement strand
GCCATCCCAGATACCCTGATCCCACAGAGGAAACGGATTATTCGCAAGATCAATAATCGGCGCTTCATCACAGATACCTTTCAGCATCACCTGCTGATAGTATTTTGCGACTTTTGAGCTTTGAGATTGTTCGCGATGACTACCGCAAATAATTGTAATTTTCATAATATTTTTTCCACTTTTTAACAATTACTATTCTATGAGTGTGAAGGTAAACTGATCATCAGTCCGGCTTGCTCGAATTTCTTTTAATGCCGGGTATCGTTTACACAGATAGACAGACATAATATTGACCAGATCTTCTTTATTTTTATCCAGTGAGTCAATTAATATCATTGCCGTGTATTGCTGTTTCTGTAAATCATTCGGCGTATCAACCCAGCTGTCTCCCAGCTGAATTCCCTGCGAGAGTTTATTATCAATTTCATCCAGGTGTCGACGTAAACGAGCCGGTTGTCGAGTGTCATTACACTCATAAACCATCTGGTTATTAATCGTGACGATAAATCCGGTGCTCATTTTTTCAGTCCGCATCACTATAACGTATTGAGCTGTCGATTATAACGTAATTAAAACCTGTCACACGAATAAAAAAAGCCAGGCATATGCCTGGCCTTAATTCACACAATAGAGGAAAACAGTTAATACATACTATCCGTCTCATATTCCCAGTCACGAATACCACCTTCTAGACTGACTACATCATACTGGTGCTGACTGAGTACCAGAGTAGCAACCGCACTTCGTCCGCCACCATGGCAATAAACCACATATTTCTTATCCTTTTCCAGTTCATCCATACGATTTCGTAATTCAAACAGCGGGATTAAAATCGCACCTGGAATATGATTATCATCAAACTCTTCTGCATATCGCACATCAATCGGTACATGACCGGTGTCGAGCATGGATTTAGCGATCTGGCCATTCACGGTTTTGATGAGTGGGTTTTTAATCAGCTCTTCGAAATCAGATTTATCCAGCACTGACAACACACTATCTTCTTTCATGATAACGGTTTCAGATCGGGTACTGCCATGAATCAGGGCCTCACAACCAAAGGCATCTCCCTCACCCAGCTCTGCAATTTTCTGCGGCTCATCATCATACAGCGTGGTTGAGTAGACCTCGGCCGAGCCCTGGTTGATGATGTAATAGGAATTACCCTCTTCACCCTGCTTAATGGCCGCTTCACCTTTGGCCACCTTGACCGTATGCATTTTTGAAAATGCCAGCTCGACCATTTCTGCGGGTAGCCGACGGAATACCAGCGAGTTTCTGACCTTCTCCATCTGCTCGGCCAGGTCTTCGTTGGTTTCCTCCATCATATGGACCAGCTCATCCCAGGAGATCAGCTCATCGAGCATATCCCGGTCGGCATGGCAGATAATGGTCTCAGACTTGGCTACAATCGTACTGGTCGCAGGCTTCGACTTCAGCACGATGGGTGACTTACGCGTTTCTTCTGGGCCTTCGATGGTACGCACCTCACCATCGGTAATGATATTCAACGAGCCCTCGATAACAAACAGGTAGTCGTTACCTGCACCCCCGGCAATCTGGAAGATCTCCCCTTCACGCATTTCGACAAAACGAACAATATTAACAACTTCAGAAATACGCTCTTTTGAGAGCAATGTGAATGGCATGTAATGACTGGTCAGGCTCTCCAGAACCCGATCCATCTTGACGCTCATCATAAGCTTATACCCGTATTATAACTATTAGATACTACTTGTTTTAGTTCATGATTTAGCAACTAGCAAGCCAGTTTTAATCTGAATGAGCGAAGGGCTAATCGCCACACGCCCGGGCTAGGGAGTGATTTTATAAACGCGCTCAACCATAGAAGACGGCCCCCTGTCCCTGAACCGAGGCTGGTTCTGAATAATATCTTCCTCATGCAGTAGCTCGACATCAAATGCGCGATAGCTCTGTCTGACTTCAGAGTCAGCCACAGAAAAAGGAGGACCTGGCATTGTTGACTGATCATATTCCAGGGTCACCAGTAAAATACTCGCCTCTCGAGGTAATACCTGACGCAACACTGCAATATATTGCTGACGCATATCCGCCGGCAAAGCCACCAGAGATGCCCGATCATACACCAGTTCTACACCCTCAAGGTGGGAGGCCTGCAACTTGAAAAAATCCCCCTCAAGCAGCTCAATCGGCTCAGCACGATACTGAATATAATCACCCATCACATGAGTTTCTACACTCAGTTGCTGCTCTTCGATAAAGGCCTCTATCGCTTTGCGACTACACTCAACGCCCAGCACCCTGAAACCCTGCTGGGCCAGCCAGATCATATCCAGACTCTTACCGCACAGGGGTACCAGTACCCTGGCGCCTGGAGATAGCTCAAAAGCGGAACGATAACTGACCAGATATGGATTAACCTCAGGGAGGTGAAAACCGATCTGGTTTTCATCCCAGCGTTGTTGCCAGAAACTGATTTCCATAGATTTAACTCACTAGTGTGGAACCAGGACGCATAATACGTGTATATAGAAAATAAAACACCCCGAGAACCGGGGTGTTTTACACAGCGTAATTAACCCCGCTACAGGCTGATTTTCTGACGGTTTTTTTCGACTGTCTTGCTACTGATGCCCTTTACATTCTGTAAGTCTTCAATTGACTTGAAGGGCCCATTCTTCTGGCGATACTCAATGATAGCCTGGGCTTTTTTTTCGCCTACCCCGGACAGTTCACTCGACAGTGTCACCGCATCCGCCTTGTTAATATTCACCTCACCTGCATACACCACAGATGCGCATAGCATCATCACACTCAAACATAAGGCTTGTAACAGCTTCATAAGTCTGACTCCCTGTAATTGATTAGTGAAGTCAGTACCCTACTCGCTGGGTGATTACAAAGGCAATTCAGAAATATCTGATTGTATTGTACGTAAAACCCCCATAGGGTCGTCAGACTGGGTGATGGGCCTGCCGATAACCAGGTAGTCGGAACCCGCCCTGAGGGCATCTACAGGCGTCATAATTCGACGCTGATCGTCTGCCTGGCTACCTGCAGGACGTATACCGGGTGATACCAGGGTAAAGCCCTGCCCCAGTGCTTTGCGCATTTCTCCGGCCTCCTGTGCTGAACACACCACACCATCAAGGCCACTCGACTGTGCCAGTGAGGCAAGGCGCAGTGCCTGTTCTGCCGGGCTTAAGCTGATACCCAGCTCCCTGAGGTCTTCGCTCGACATGCTGGTAAGGACAGTCACTGCAATCAGCAGGGGCTTATCTGAATATGGCACCAGCGCTTCTACTGCGGCTTCCATCATGCGACGACCACCACTGGCATGTACATTGGTCATCCACACACCCAGCTCGGCCGCTATGGCACAGGCGCGTGCCACCGTATTAGGTATATCATGGTATTTAAGGTCGAGAAACACCTCAAAGCCTCGCTGCTGGATTTTTTCAACAAAGCCAGGGCCGAGGTGGGTAAACATTTCCTTGCCAACTTTTAACCGACAAAGATCGGGGGAAAGCTGGTCTATTAACTCAAATGCCTGCTTTTCTGTTGGGTAATCCAGGGCAACAATAATTCTCGGCTCAGACATCGACTCTTCTCAGTTTATTTTGGGCGCTATACTACTCCAGCTATGACACGAAGGACATAGCCAGACATGGGTATTAGCCGTATAGCCACAATGAACACACTGGTACGCATGCTGCTTCTCTGCCAGCGTCTCAATCACCTCGGGTACCAGCTTCTGCACCGTTTCAGACAGAGGCCCCTGCAGTTGAATCAGGCTTCGAAGACTATTCAGCGAGGGCCGCTCAAGGATACTCTCGGAGACATACTGAACCGCATCGTCAATACCATAGACTTCTTCAATGAGCTTTGTGAGGACTGGGGCAATACCGATATCCGGATAGCGACTATCGATTGATTTCAGGTAAGACAGCGCCTTTTGCAGATTAGACGTATTTCGATAACAAAGGATCAGGCTCTCGAGTGTCAAGGGAACCAGGTGTAGATTCTGAATTTCGACCTGTCGTAAAAAGCGTGTTGCTTTCTGGTAACGTCCACGCTTAATCGATAGCTCTGCCAGCAATATCGACGCTCTGGCACAGTTTTTATCCGAGTTTAGCGCCTGTGTAGCCAGCGCTTCCGCCTCTTTCAGGTCATTCTGCTGTAACATCTGCTGACTCAACTCACAGTAGTAATGCGCTATCACGACATTCAGCTGGTCATCGCCCTTACGGGGATAACGCCGTGCAATACTGATCGCTTCATGCCATTCCTGCTCCTGCTCGTAGATATTCATCAGGCACTGTTGTGCCTCCTCGGTAAAATCTTCATCCACAACCACTTCCTTAAACAGGCTCTCGGCTCGGTCCAGCCAGCCTGCCTGCAGGTAGTCCTTGGCCAGGGCAATCAGTACAGTCGGTTTATAGTCGGCGGGTAATGATGGGCGCGCCAGCAGATTCTGGTGCAGTTTAATGGATTTATCGATCTCACCTTTACGACGAAATATAGCCGCCAGTGCCAGGCTGGTATCGATGGTTTCCCAGTCGGTTTCGACCAGGTCGACGAATATGTCCAGCGCCTTATCCTGCTGGTCATTTAACAGGTAGTTCAGGCCCTGGAAATAGTCATTTGAAAAACGTAATTTCTTTTTATGCCGACGAATACGGCGACGCGCTACCAGATAACCCAGTAGAAAGGCCATCAGAGGAAGCAGATAGAGCATCCATTGTTGTGAAATGATGTCCAGGATGTTGGTCATTTATTTTCGGCACGCCTCAGGTGTCTGACTTATCTAAAACTCCTGAAAGCCCTTGCAGGGTGTCTTTCTTATTTTTCAGGCGTCTGTATTTCTGCTGCTGTTTTATCAACATCATAAGATTAAACAGTAGCCCCAGCACAAAGCCTGATAGTAATACCACCAGCATAATAATGGCCAGAGGAAGCTGTGTCTGAATAACAAAAAGATCAAGGTAAACTGGTTGTGCATTTTTAAACGCAAACGCAGCGACCAGAACAATAATTGGGATCGATACCAGCAAACTGAGTAAACGTATCATGTTATATACTGCGGTATCTTGATATGACAGATAGTAATGTAAGCCAGATTAGTGATTGTTGCTACGTTTTAGAGACTCGTTAACACGCTCACGAAGCTCTTTACCCGGCTTGAAGTGAGGGACGTATTTTCCAGGTAAGGAAACCGCATCACCTGTTTTGGGGTTGCGTCCAGCCCTGGGTGGCCTGAAATGAAGGCTAAAGCTGCCAAATCCACGAATTTCAATACGGTCGCCTGAAGCCAGCGCTTCTGACATCTGCTCTAACAGGCTCTTTACTGCGAGTTCGACGTCTTTATAAGCAAGGTGGTTCTGCTTACGCGCCATCAGCTCGATCAGCTCAGACTTCATCATAGATCTCGTTACTACTTCACCCGACATATGGATTCCCCCGGTTTAAGTCAGCGGGCGTCCATCGCCCGCTGCTATTTTTTTTATTAACGACTACTCGTTATTAGCATCCATTTGCTCTTTTAGCAAATCGCCCAGCGTCGTTGATGCTGCAGATGAATCAGAAGCGTACTCCTTGATAGCCGCTGCTTCGTCGTCAGCATCCTTAGCCTTGATTGACAGGTTGATAGTGCGCGTCTTGCGATCAACACCGATAAACTTGGCTTCCACCTCGTCACCGACGTTCAGTACAGAGCGTGCATCTTCAACACGGTCACGTGACAGTTCTGATGCACGAAGTGTGCCTTCAACACCGTCACCTAAATCAATTATAGCTGCTTTTGCGTCAACTTCAGTGATTGTGCCCTTAACCAGTGCACCCTTACCGTTCGCTGCCACAAAGTTTGAGAATGGATCCTGTTCCATCTGCTTAACACCCAGCGAGATACGCTCACGCTCAGGGTCGATAGACAGTACAACCGCTTCCAGCTCATCACCTTTGGCATAGTTCTGAACCAGGTCTTCACCTGTAGAATCCCATGACAGGTCAGACAGGTGAACCAGGCCATCGATGCCGCCGTCCAGGCCAACGAAGATACCGAAGTCTGTAATCGACTTGATCTTGCCGCTAACCTTGTCACCCTTGTTGTGAGTTGCGCCGAACTCATCCCATGGGTTAGGAATGCACTGCTTCATGCCCAGTGAGATACGGCGACGTTCTTCGTCGATATCCAGGATCATGACTTCAACTTCGTCACCCAGCGTTACAACCTTAGCAGGGTTAACGTTCTTGTTGGTCCAATCCATTTCAGATACGTGTACCAGACCTTCAACACCGTCTTCGATTTCAACGAAACAACCGTAATCAGTGATGTTGCTAACCTTACCGCTGAGGCGTGAACCTTCAGGGTAACGTGCAGCAATCGCTGCCCATGGATCTTCACCCAGTTGCTTCAGACCCAGTGAAACGCGGTTACGGTCCTTATCGAACTTCAGTACAACAACGTCGATTTCCTGACCCACTTCAACGATTTCAGATGGGTGCTTAACACGCTTCCACGCCATATCCGTGATATGCAGCAGGCCGTCGATACCACCCAGGTCAAGGAATGCACCGTAGTCAGTCAGGTTCTTAACGATACCCTTAACGGTCTTGCCTTCTTCCAGGCTGCCCAGCAGCTCTTCACGCTCTGCGGAGTACTCAGACTCAACAACCGCACGACGTGAAACAACAACGTTGTTACGCTTCTGATCCAGTTTGATAACCTTGAACTCAAGCTCTTTGCCTTCCAGGTAAGAGGTGTCGCGTACGGGACGTACGTCAACCAGTGAACCTGGCAGGAAGGCACGGATATCACCCAGCTCAACAGTAAAGCCACCCTTGACCTTACCCGTGATGATACCCGTAATAATTTCTTCTGCGTCGTGAGCGGCTTCCAGCTTCTTCCACGCTTTGGCACGCTTCGCTTTATCGCGAGACAGGCGGGTTTCGCCCCAGCCGTCTTCTACGGCTTCGAGAACTACTTCAATCTCGTCGCCAATATTCACTTCCAGTTCGCCATCAGACAGGAACTGTGATTCGGGGATAACACCTTCAGACTTGAGGCCTGCAGCAACGGTGACATATCCACCCGAGATATCAACAACCGTACCCATAACGATGGTACCGGCGTTCATTTCGGTTTCTTGTAAGCTCTGTTCAAAGAGTTCAGCAAATGATTCAGACATAAGAATTTCCAGATAAATAACTGTATCGCCATGGGGAGCAACCTGACAAATAGTTGCGAGCGTATACAGGGTTAGTGTTTAACATCACTTTTGCCCAGACCCTACTTTGGGTAAAGATGGGGCAAAAGCACCTTATTGAGCGCAGGCTATTAACCTGAGTGCTATTTGAGTCGTTGCCTGGCCAGTTCCAGGAGCCTGTCTGTGACCTGCTGGATCGTCATTGACGTGGTATCCAGTAAGATCGCATCATCTGCCGGTTTAAGTGGAGAGACCGCTCGATTTGCATCTTGCTCATCCCGTTGCTTCAAGTCAGCAACGAGGGCGGCGATATTAGCATTTATTCCCTTGTCTTTCAACTGCTTATAGCGCCGTTCGGCCCTTTCTTCGGCGGAAGCGGTCATAAACACCTTCATAGGCGCATCTGGGAACACCGTGGTGCCCATATCACGGCCATCCGCCACCAGGCCAGGCTCGACGGCAAAGTCGCGCTGACGCTGCAGTAGCGCCTCCCTGACGGCAGGAATGGCCGCAACTTTAGAGGCTCGCATGCCGATTTCTTCGTCACGGATGCCTTCAGTCACGTTTTCACCGCGTAAGATGATGTCGAGGCCGCAATCATGGGGTATGAATTGCACATCCAGCTCGCGCGCGACCTGGGCCATAGCGGCTTCATCGCCTGTGTTGATGTTGTCCTGTAATGACGCGAGTGCCGTGAGGCGGTATAGGGAACCGCTATCGAGGATATGAAAGCCAAGCTCACACGCGACAGCGTGGGCGATAGTGCCCTTCCCGGCACCACTGGGACCATCGATAGTAATAACAGGAACTGACGCCATACACCCTCTCTGAGTTGCTTTAGCTGGGGTCAGACCGCCGCTTTATGGCGCTCTGACCCCTGTTTTGATACCACCAACAGCACGACAAGGTCGTTACCGACGCTCCCAGCTCTCGGTGGTCTCGGTAAAGGGGACAGAGCGGAAAAGCACCGGTCTGTCCCCGAGGGAGACGTGCTGATACCCCCTCTCCCAGCCTGATTTGCCCGGGGTCAGACCGCCGCCTTCTGGCGCTCTGACCTCTGTTTTGATACCACCAACAACCCGACAGGGTCGTAACACGACGCTCTCAGCTCTTGGTGGTCTCAACAAAGGGGACAGAGCGGAAAAGCACCGGTCTGTCCCCGAGGGAGAAGTACTGATACCGCCCTCTCCCAGCCTGATTTACCCGGGGTCAGACCGCCGCCTTCTGCCGCTCTGACCCCTGTTTTGATACCACCAACAACCCGACAGGGTCGTAACACAACGCTCTCAGCTCTTGGTGGTCTCAACAAAGGGGACAGAGCGGAAAAGCACCGGTCTGTCCCCGATGGAGACGTGCTGATACCCCCTCTCCCAGCCTGATTTGCCCGGGGTCAGACCGCCGTCTTCTGGCGCTCTGACCCCCGTTTTGATACCACCAACAGCGCTACAGCGTCGCTACCTTGATGCCAGCCCGATTCGCAATGCCAATAAAATCAGGAAACGAGGTATTCACATTCTCACAATCCTCGATATGGATTTCACCATCCGAGCACAGGGCCGCCATAGTAAACGCCATGGCTATACGGTGATCGTCTCGACTGTGCACCTTGCCACCCTTGATCGGGCCGCCATTGATAATCATGCCATCATCGGTTGCCGTGGCATCGACACCAATTGCCTGCAATCCATCGGCCATCACCTGGATACGATCGGACTCCTTCACGCGAAGCTCTTCGGCCCCGGTAATTACAGTCTGACCCTCTGCACAGGCTGCGGCGACGAATAAAACCGGGAACTCGTCTATTGCCAGTGGCACCAGCGCTTCTGGCACATGAATACCCTTAAGCTGAGCACTACGCACACGAATATCCGCCACCGGCTCGCCCCCGACGATACGCTCGTTGAGCAGCTCAATATTCGCCCCCATCAGCTTGAGGATATCGATAACACCGGTACGGGTCGGGTTGATACCCACATGCTGCAGGGTGATATCAGAACCTTGCGCAATACTGGCACCAACCAGGAAGAATGCTGAAGATGAAATATCGGCAGGCACATCAATATCACAGGCTGTCAGGCGACCGCCTCCCTCGATACACATGCGATTGCCCTCGGTAACAACAGGGTAACCAAAGGCATTCAGCATGCGTTCGGTGTGATCACGGGTTGTCGCAGGTTCTGTCACACAGGTCCTGCCTTCGGCATACATACCCGCCAGTAGCAGGCAGCTTTTCACCTGGGCGCTGGCCATGGGCATATCGTAGTCGATACCCTTCATAACTGAGCCGCCATTCACCTTGAGTGGCGGCTTACCACCTTCAGCGGTGTCGATTCTGGCTCCCATCAGCGCCAGAGGATCTGTGACACGCTTCATGGGGCGCTTTGACAGCGAGCGATCACCACTCAGTACAACATCGAACGCCTGACCCGCGAGCAGCCCCGACATAAGACGGATTGAAGTCCCTGAATTGCCGAGATCAATATCCCCTGACGGGGCCTTCAGACCATCGATGCCCACGCCGTGGATTGTGACCCTGCCGGCGTCATCTGGGCCTTCAATTTCAACGCCCATTGCGCGAAAAGCGCGAAGGGTGTTGAGACTGTCCTCGCCCTGTAAAAAGCCCGTAACATGGGTGGTGCCATCGGCTATTGAGCCGAACATAATGGAGCGGTGGGATATCGACTTATCGCCGGGCACGCGGAATTCACCGCTCAGCTGGCCACCGGGTTGTACTATGTAATCAATCTGCGACATGGGTATCCGTAGAATTTGAGAAAGCGGCTATTGTAACCGCAAACCTAGCTAAATCAGAGGGTGTGGATATTAGCGGGATGGGATGGGAAGATCCAGTTTTAATCGGATAGCAGGCTGTAAATCCAGGATCACTATAGAAAAGAGCCACTATAAAGTGGCTCTTTCCTGTTTAGCTAGTATGCATGATGCCTAGATTTCATTCAGGTACTTCTCGACAACCTTGGCTGGCAGTGGGATGTAACCGTCCTTAATGACAACCTGCTGGCCTTCCTGTGAGAGCACCAGTTTGATGAACTCGCGGTCCAGCGGTGCCAGAGGCTTGTTAGGATGCTTGTTCACGTAAACATACAGGAATCGAGACAGTGGATATTTACCTTTAACCGCGTTTTCAGCCGTTGCGTCAATAAACTTGTCGCCTTTCTTGCTGATCGGTACTGCACGTACACCTGAGGTCTTATAACCGATGCCTGAATAACCAATACCATTAACCGAGCTGGTAATCGCCTGTACAACAGATGCTGAACCGGGTTGCTCATTTACATTGTTTTTAAAGTCACCTTTACACAGGCCTTTTTTCTTGAAGTAACCATAGGTGCCAGATACCGAGTTACGGCCAAACATCTGAATATCACGATTTTTCCAGTTACCGGTCATGCCAAGATCACCCCATTTGGTAACATCCAATTTGCCGCCGCATTTACGCGTTGACGAGAAAACCGCATCCACATCCGCAATCGTCATACCCTGAATCGGGTTGTCCTTGTTAACGTAGACAGCCAGCGCATCAATGGCAACGGGTATCGCCATTGGCTTGTAACCATAGCGATCTTCAAATGCAGCAATTTCCTTGTCCTTCATCTTACGGCTCATTGGGCCGATATTTGCAGTGGCTTCCGTCAGTGCTGGGGGCGCAGTCGATGAACCCGCGGCCTGTATCTGGATATTGACGTTGGGGTATGCACGCTTGAATGACTCTGCCCATAACGTCATCAGATTCGCCAGAGTATCTGAACCAACACTTGTCAGGTTGCCAGAAATACCGCTGGCGGGTTTGTAGTCAGGAATATCCTTATCAACAGACAATGCGTGTGCTGCTGTAGAGACTGCAAGACTCAGGCCCATAACTGCTGAAGCCATTGCAGAGGTAAATTTGTTCAGTTTCATTCTCGAAAACTCCAGATTTATTAGTCAGACTATGATCGGCAATAAATATGACAGCAAGGTGTCACGTATATTACATTTTTGTTACAACATTAGATGATTCTGCAAGCTGCATATATGGGAAATAGCAACAGAACGTACTACCTCGCCCTGGTTCACTCTCGATGCGTAAACTCGCCCCATGACGATCCAGTACCTGCTTGACAATCGACAGCCCAAGACCAGTACCACCACTCTCACGGGAGCGCCCTTCATCAACCCGATAAAAACGCTCTGTCAGCCTGGGGATATGCTCATAATTAATACCAATACCCTGGTCCTTAACGCACACACTCACGCCAGCTTCATCAGTACGTGTGTAGAGCTCTATCGATTTATCCTGAGGTGTGTATCGGATAGCATTCGTAAGCAAGTTGGAAAATGCCATTCTCAACTCATCGTATTTACCCATAATTTCCACCGGCTCAATTGAAATAATGAGCTTGTGCACTCCCTTATCAAGGGCAGCAGCTTCCTGAAATACATCATTCAGCAGTTGATCTGAATCCACTACGATAGGCTCTTCTATCTCTGGTGAACTTTCCAGTTTAGCCAGACCAATCAGTTCAGAAATAATATCTTCCATACGCTGGGTTTGCTGCTGAATTTTTTGCAGCGGCATCTGTGTTTCATCTGTTTCGGTTTCACGTAAAACCTCAATATATCCAGACATAACGGTGATGGGTGTGCGTAATTCATGTGAAGCATTTGATATAAAGTCACGACGCATTTCTTCCAGTCGACGAGCCTGGGTAACATCCCTCGCACTCAATAAATACTGACCGCTAGCATAAGGCGTTATACTCAACTGGACCTTCTGAAAATCGTGCTGAAACTCTAATGGCTTTTCAAACTTACGTTTAGACAGGTAACTGGTAAATTTTGGCTGACGTATAAGATTGTCAATTCTCTGACCAATATCCCGCTTAGCATGAAAGTTAAACATTTGCTGGGCAGCTGGATTAAACCATTCGATCTCATCGTATTCGTTCAACACGATTGTGGCGTAAGGAAGCGCCTGTGTAGACTTCTGAAAACGCGCCAGCATGCTGGTAAGTTTTTTCTTGGCTTTTCGATTGCGTTTGTACAGGTGATAAAGGTGGTAATACACATCGCCCCAGATACCAGAAACTTCAGGCAGATTTTTGGAGGGCTTGGTTAGCCATTCAGTAAGGAGTTTAAGATTATATAGCGTCCAGCCGATGTAGGCCAAAAGCCCTATCAGTAAGAACAGAAGAATTTCTTCAAAGACAGCACCTATAATCAGCAGGAAGCAAAGCCAGAAAACAAGAAACTCAATTTCCCGTCTGAGACCACCGATCATAACTGCCTCGAAAATCGATAACCACTGCCATGCACAGTTTGTAACAGGCCAGACAAATTATAGGGTTCAAGCTGTTTTCTCAGGCGCCTGATATGAACATCAACCGTGCGCTCTTCCACATACACACCGGTCCCCCACACCTGATCGAGTAATTGTGCACGGGAAAAAACACGATCGGTATGCCCCATAAAATAATGTAACAAACGGAATTCGGTTGGTGACAAATCCAGACTATCATTAGCGACTTTGACACGCTGACTGACAGGGTCAAGAAATAGCTCACCTATCTGTAATGGTTGTTCTGCAGGCATGGTACGTCGTAGTACCGCCTGTAAACGTGATTTAAGCTCACGCACTGAGAAGGGTTTTGTAATGTAATCATCTGCACCCACATCGAGACCGAGCACACGGTCCTCTTCTTCGGTGCGGGCCGTCACCATAATGACCGGTAGAGTTGAATGATACTTACGTATACGATGCAATAAATCAATACCACTGTTATCTGGCAGCATCCAGTCAAGCAGGACGATATCCACCGCTTTATTCTCTATCATTTCCCAGCCCTGTTTCACTGTCAGGGCTGAATGAATGGTATAACCATCCTGTGATAGCGAATATTGAAGCATATCCTGTATGCCAGGATCATCTTCAACCAGTAGTACACTTGCATGTATCATGACAATATATTTTTCTCGACTTCTTCAAGATCGATATGACGTATGTTTTTACCTTTTACCAGGTAAATAACATATTCACCAATATTCTTGGCATGATCACCAATACGCTCTAACGCACGTGCCGCCCAGATAACATCCATAACTTCAGAAATAACCCGTGGATCTTCCATCATGTAAGTACTTAGTAAACGGATCAGGTTCTGGTATTCATCATCGGCAATATCATCATCACGTACAACTTTTAGTGCCGCATCCACATCAAGACGCGCATAAGCATCCAGTACATCATGTACCATCTTCTTAACATGCTCACCCAGATGACGGACACCGGCATACTGGCTATGGAAACGACCATCCTGTTCACATATGTGTAACGCCATCTTGGCGATTTTTTCTGCCTCATCGCCAATTCGCTCCAGATCAGTAATTGTCTTGATTACGGCAACTACCATTCTAAGATCAGAAGCTGCTGGCTGACGTTTTGCCAGTATACGTGTACACTCTTCGTCAATATTGACTTCAAGCGCATTTACCTTATGGTCCTTAAGAATGACTTTTTCAGCACCTGTTGCATTCACATCCTGTAACACTTCAATCGCACTTGCAATTTGCTGCTCAACCAGCCCCCCCATTTTCAAAACCTGGTTGCGAAGATTTTCCATCTCCTCATCAAACTTCTGCGATATATGCTGACTTGTATGACCAGTTTCCATAATAGTGCCTCGTAGGTTCTAGCCGTAACGGCCAGTAATGTAATCTTCTGTTTGTTTTTTTGATGGATTTGTGAAGATCGTATTAGTATCACCAAACTCCACCATGTTACCCATATACATAAAGGCCGTGTCATCAGATACACGCGCTGCCTGCTGCATATTATGGGTAACAATCAGGATGGTATATTGTGATTTAAGTTCATAGATCAACTCTTCAATTTTTAAAGTTGATATGGGATCAAGGGCAGAAGCAGGCTCATCGAGAAGCAGGATTTCCGGCTCAATGGCAATTGAACGTGCTATCACCAGGCGCTGCTGCTGACCACCTGACATTCCTAATGCACTTTCATCCAGGCGATCTTTCACTTCGTCCCATAGCGCTGCGCCTTTTAGCGCCCATTCTACTTTTTCTTCAAGCACCCGGCGCTTATTAATACCCTGCAATCTCAGGCCGTAGGCAACATTTTCGAAAATACTCATCGGAAACGGGTTTGGCTTTTGAAACACCATACCTACACGTTGACGCAACGCTGTCACGTCAACGGACGGATCAAAAATATTCTGCCCATCGAGAACAATTTCACCAGTCACATGAACGTTGTCGATGAGGTCATTCATACGATTAAAGCACCGTAACAATGTCGACTTACCACAACCACTAGGGCCGATAAATGCTGTTACATGGTTTTTCTTCATCTGGAATGAAATATCGTGAAGCGCCTGTGACTCTCCATAGAACAGGCTTAGATTATTTACATTCAGGCAGATTTCTGTCTCTCCAGATTTTCCTTTTGCAGAAATCACTGAAGTATCGATAGTGGCTGTCATTGCATCACTCATAATCAAATTTCCTAAACGCAACCCTTAACCATCAAGGGCACGATATTTCTCACGTAAACGATTTCGTAATCCGATGGCACTCAGATTCAGTGCCACGATTACAACAACCAGCAGGAATGCTGTGGCATACACCAGTGGTCTTGCAGCTTCAACATTTGGACTCTGGAAGCCCACATCATAAATATGGAAGCCCAGGTGCATAAACTTACGATCCAGATGCAGGAATGGGAAGTTACCATCAAGCGGCAGGCTTGGTGCCAGTTTAACAACACCAACCAGCATCAATGGCGCCACTTCACCAGCAGCCCGTGCGACTGCCAGAATTAGACCTGTCATGATCGCAGGACTTGCCATGGGTAATACAACTCGCCACAGCGTTTCTACCTTGGTCGCACCTAGTGCAAGACTGCCTTCACGCAATGCCCTTGGAATGCGCGACAAACCCTCTTCTGTAGCCACAATAACGACCGGTAAAGTTAACAGGGCAAGTGTCAGCGAAGACCATAACAGGCCGGGTGTTCCAAAAGTTGGTGCAGGAGCAGCCTCCGGATAAAATGCTTCATCGATAGTGCCACCCAGGAAGTACACGAAAAAACCAAGCCCAAATACACCGTAAACAATGGAAGGTACACCCGCAAGATTATTTACAGCGATACGAATAACTCGAATCAAAGCACCCTGACGAGCGTATTCACGCAGATAAACAGCTGCAATAACACCGAACGGTGTCACCATCACCGACATTAGAAGTACCATCATAACGGTACCAAAAATTGCCGGGAAGATACCACCCTCGGTATTGGCTTCACGAGGATCTTCTGTAATAAAGTCTGACAGCGCGCCAAAATAAAAACCCAGCTTATCTGTATTTGACATCGCATTGGGCATCCAGGCCTTGACGATTTTCTCTAGAGAGATAGTTACCTCACGACCATCCATAATCATCGCGGTGATCGAGTCACGGTGAATATCTTTATAGAGTGCACCCGTCTCTTCAAGCAGTGCGCTGTACTCTTTCTTGAGATCGTGACGTTCGTCCTCAATCTCTCGCTGCGCATCTGTTGTGTATTTGTCTTTGAGCTCAAGTTTACGTTGCTTCAGGCGTAAGCGTTCAAGCTGATAGTTAATCGCGCCTATTTCTTTCTGCTCCAGATGCAGAATACGTTCACGAATATCTATGGTGCGTTGAAGACGCTTCTGAAACTCAGGCCAGGCCGCATCACCTTCAGCGACAAGATTACCGTTTTCGAAGACAGCTTTGAGGTAACCATAAAAATTGCCCCACTCAATTCGTTCAAGCACGATAACACTATCGGGGTATTCAATCGTCTTCAGACCTTCAGTAAACACCCACTTGAAATCACTACCGAGGTAGTCTCGATTACCTGTCTTTACCAGATAGCGCGTAACATCACCCTCTCTATCGCCAAACTCGGGTAGAGTATTCGCCTTGAGGGTTTCCTCTTCAATGATTTCGGCAACAATCGTGCGCGAGCCTTTTTCATTTTCGAAATGTAATGATGCGACATTGGCTGGCCAGAAGTGACTCATACCACGCACCATAATCAGAAGCAGCAAGCCGAATACCGCAACCAGTGCGATGCTGATAGCACCCGCATTTAGCCAGATAAAGGGCGTACCCGATTTAAACCAGTCACGTGTCATAAGCCAGCATACCTTTTACGCAGACGATGGCGAATCGATTCTGCCATTGTATTAAACACAAATGTAAACAGGAACAGTATCAGTGCCGCAAGGAACAATACTCGGTAATGAGTACTGGCAACTTCCGCCTCCGGTACCTCAACGGCAATATTAGCCGCCAGTGTACGCATACCCTGGAAGATACTCATATCCATTAGCGGTGTATTACCCGTTGCCATCAGCACGATCATGGTTTCACCGACTGCTCGTCCAAAACCCATCATAACGGCAGAGAATATACCCGGGCTCGCCGCAGGCAGTATTACGAACATCATGGTTTGCCAGCGTGTTGCACCAAGTGCAAGGGAACCGCGTACCAGATGCTGTGGAACACTGAATAACGCATCTTCTGCAATTGAGAAAATAGTCGGTATAACGGCAAAGCCCATGATGATACCCACCACCAATGAGTTACGCTGATCGTAGGACATGCCCCATTCATTGCTCAGGTAACCACGCAGATCTCCATTAAAGAACAGGTTTTCAATAGGACCACTTAGTGACATCGATAGCCAGATAACAAACATGACAACCGGAATCAGTAATGCCGCTTCCCAGCCTTCATAACGTGAACGATTGGGCAGCAGACTCCAGATATAGGCACACAGTATAAACGTCAGCGGGAACAGTAACATGACCGTAAATACACCCGCCAGATGGTTTTCTACATAGGGTGCAAGCCAGAGTCCCGCAAGGAAACCCAGTATAACCGTCGGCAAGGCTTCCATAATTTCAATCGACGGCTTAACCGTCTGACGCATTTTCGGGGCCATAAACTGTGCAGTAAACATAGCCCCAAGTATTGCAATTGGCACTGCAAACAGCATGGCATAAAAGGCTGCCTTAATGGTACCGAACGATAATGGAACCAGGCTTAGCTTGGGCTCAAATTCATTCGTAGATGCTGATGACTGCCAGATATAATCTTCTTCGTCATAACCTTCGTACCACACCTTGCCCCACAGCACGTCCCAGGACACTTCGGGATATTCATTGTGTACCTTATAAAGATGTAACTGGTTATCGGCATCTTCAACCAGCAGGTGCTGTGCTCGGGCTGACCAGGCCATAGCACGAATATCTTTCTCAATGGTATTGATATTCGCCAGCGTACGTTGCGAGGTCGAGTAGTAAATCGTTACCGTACCTTCGTTGTCGGCAACTGCGAAGCCCTTACGGCGTTGCTCTGACGTAATCACACTAATGGGTTTAGCGTTTTCATGGAAATTTCGAATATAGGTGAGAACCTTTTCACCGGATGCATCGCGAACTGGCATCCACTGCTGTATCTCGCCATTGTCCAGGGCAACCAGAACAGATACCCCACCCAGTAATAGTTTGATGCGGCTGATATTTTGCTTAAAGTGAACACTATGAGGTAGCGGATTAATTCCATCTTCATCCAGCGCATAATCATTCAGCTGTTTACCCTGCATGGACAGGTAGATACGGTCCAGCTCAGGTGTTAGTGCGACGGATGAGGCACTGTTTTCTAGTTGAATTTCAGACTGTGATTCCAGCTCTGAGGTAATTTCACCAGTCAGGAAAGATTCTTCACGTACATAACGGGTAAACAGCAGACGCTTATCACGTGTGACTACCGCAAAGCCGGCATTTTCCGGATTGATCTGCATCGCGATCCGGTCGATCGGCTGACCGCTACTATCCAGCTCAAGTGGCGCTTCGCCCAGTGGGAACTCAAGTACTGGCGTGATGGTCCTGACATTGTCCGGGTAACTGGCTTCAAATTTGTATTTTACGACCAGCGCATAACCATCGTTATAACCAATCACAACGCGGTCAATATGGGATGACATACTCGCAATACCCGTGCGAACAGGTAACTGGTGTGTCAGGGTAACCGCTTCTGAGCGTGTATCAAAAAAGACAACCTGGCCCTGATCAGTAAAGCGCACACCCATGGTGCCCTGTTCTTCCAGCCCCAGGTGTAGGCTCTGGGCATCACCCGGTGCAACGAAATTTTTATGGGCTTCGACTTCCGCCGATTCAAACATCGGAATCACGACAGATAGAAGATAGAAGAATATTAACAGTATGGCGACGATGACACTGATACCACCGACTGTCACGAAATAACGTGCCAGCTGGTCTTTCAGTGCTCTCTGGCCATATCGGGATTGCAGCATCTGGTTTTTCATGCTGGGAAGTCTAACCTCGATTTATTACAGAGATGTTACAGAATATGACAATTTTATTTCATTTGCTGACAGCCGTTGGTAACCGTACTGAAATAAAATCATTTTATTCAATTATTTCAACTAGTTAATTGCATACTTGAAAGCCTGCATGGTGCCCAGACAGGCTAATCCATACAGAATTCGTCTCTAGCCGCCTTGGCATCGGAAAAGAGTTTTAGCAACGCGTCGCCATCCCCTTCATGTATTGCACGCCTGATATCATCGATCTGCCGCTGATATGTATTGATCATCGCCTCGATGGCTTCGGCGTTATTCAGGCAGATATCGCGCCACATCACCGGATCACTGGACGCAATACGGGTAAAGTCTCGAAATCCACCCGCAGCGTATTTGAATATCTCATCCACATCATCCAGGCGATTCAGACTATCAACCAGCGCATAAGCCAGGATATGAGGTAAGTGACTGGTACCCGCCAGCACCAGATCATGGTGTCGAGCCCCCATCTCATCTACCTCAGCGCCCGTGGCCTGCCACATGGCACGAACAGCCCGCACATTCTCCAGACTATTTTGTTCCAGTGGCGTCAGAATAATACGACGATTTTCATAGAGACTATCAAAAGCCGCTGTTGCACCGGATTTTTCCGTCCCTGCAATAGGATGGCCTGGTACAAACTGAGATACTTTTCTACCCAGTGCCTCGGTTGCAATATCTATCACCCGATGTTTTGCACTACCACCATCCGTAATGATGGTATTGGGCTGTAAATGCGGTTCGATCTTCTCAAATACCTGCTGCATGGCACCGAGTGGTACTGAGATAAATACCATGTCAGCCTCAGCAATGGCACGTGAATAGTCCTCAGCATAATCATCGATAATGCCGAGCTGCTTTGCCTTTTGAAGATTTTCAATACTACGACCGAGCCCTGTAACTTTTTTTACATAAGCATTTTTTCTCAGTGAAAGCGCGAGAGAGCCACCGATCAATCCAACACCAATAACACACAAGCTGGATATCACGATCGACCACTCCCCTGCTGCTCAAGCACCTGCGTTAGCGCCGAAAGTAATCGCTGGTTATGTGATTCCGTACCCACTGTAACTCTCAGGTGATGCGGCATCTGATAGCCTGCTAGTGGTCGTGTAATAACGCCAAGTTGAAGCAGTGCCTGATCAATCGGTGCCGCATCTCGCTGAAAATCAACCGTTAGAAAATTTCCAATGGATGGTATATACGACAGCCCCAGTTCATCGAATCCCTGCTGCAACTGTTGTAATCCCAGCCGATTTGAATCAAAACTACGCTGAATATGATTATGATCACTGAGTGCGGCCAATGCTGCAGCCTGAGCCAGTAAGTTTGTATTAAATGGCTGTCTTACGCGGTTTAGCAAATCGGCAATACCACTATCTGAAATAGCATAACCAATACGCAAGCCTGCCAGGCCATACATCTTGGAAAACGTACGCGTGACGATAAGGTTTTCGTGGAATCTCAGCAGACTTTCGGTATCAGGTCGGCAGTCATCC
Source organism: Gammaproteobacteria bacterium (assembly GCA_041589175.1). Classification (GTDB taxonomy): domain Bacteria; phylum Pseudomonadota; class Gammaproteobacteria; order SZUA-229; family SZUA-229; genus SZUA-229. The sequence continues at coordinate 31,947 of JBFHWF010000012.1, read as the reverse complement.
GGCATATATTCATAATAGGCCTCGTCTAACACCACTATGACTGAGTCAGGCACCTTACCCAGAAAGGTCTTCAGCGCGTCAGGTTTAAGCCAGGTACCCGTCGGGTTATTTGGGTTGGCAATAAACACAATACGGGTTGTAGCATCAATCAACGACAGCATGGCCTCAAGATCGTGACCATATGGCATCTCTGGATGATCAACCGCCAGTGCCGGTGCCACTTTAGCTGTCGCACCGATCGCCTGAGTAACGATAGGATATACGGCAAAGGCATACTGGGAAAATACAGCAGAATGTTGTGGCGTCAGAAACGCACGAGCTATCAGCTCCAGCACATCATTGGAGCCATTACCAAGAGTAATAGAATCTGCGCGCACACGATGGAGGCTCGATAATGCCTCGACCAGTTTGTAACCACTGCCATCAGGATAAAAATTCACCGAAGCGACAACCGACTGTGCAGCCTCAACCGCTAACGGGCTAGGACCCAGAGGGTTTTCATTTGAAGCAAGCTTGAGGGAATTCGTAACACCGAGCTCACGCTCCAGCGTTTCCACAGGCTTACCTGGAATATAGGGTTTGAGTTGCTGAACACCTGGTGCAGCAAGTTCGATAAATTTATTCGTCATATTGATGACTTCACTTAAGAATAGCTTTTGGATATGAGCCAAGAATACGAATCATAGCCGTTTCATGCTCGATTTCACTGAGTGCTTCTGATACCTCTGCATCATCTTTATGACCTTCGATATCGATAAAGAAAACATATTCCCAGACACCTTGCCGAGAGGGTCGCGACTCAATTTTACTCATACCAATGTTTCGGTTTGCGAGTGGCTGCAGCATTTTATAAAGTGCACCGGGTTTATTACCGGTTGTAATCAACAATGAGGTTCGATCATTACCACTGGGTGGCACCTGATTACGACCAATAACGATGAAGCGAGTTGTATTATCAGGCTCATCTTCAATTTCAGAGCACAGTATGGGTACCCCATAAATTTCTGATGCCATTTTACCCGCAATGGCAGCGGCAGCCGGGTCATCTTTTACGAGTCGCACTGCTTCAGCATTACTGCGCACCGCAAAATGCTCAGCTTCTGGCAAATGCTGATCGAGCCAGAGCCGGCACTGCGCAAGCGACTGTTGATGCGCATAGACTCGCTTGATCTTGTTTAACTCTGTCTGCGAACTAATCAGGTTATGACGAATCCGTAAATCCACTTCACCACAAATTACCAGCGATGAATTAATCAGTAAATCCAGAGTGTGTGAGACAACACCTTCAGTGGAGTTCTCAATAGGTGCAACGCCAAAATGCACCTCACCAGTCTCTACGATACGAAAAATATCTTCTATATTATCGACAGGGCACTGTTCAACGAAAGAACCGAAATGTTTACTGGCTGCCGCATGATTGTAGGTTCCCGCAGGTCCAAGAAACGCGACCTTGATAGGTCTTTCAAGTGCCAGACAGGACGACATGATTTCACGAAACAGACGTGCCATGGCATCATCACCAAGCGGCCCCTTGTTACGCTTTTTAATTTCGGTTAATACCTGTGCCTCGCGCTCAGGTCGATAAAAATGTTCGGTTTCACCTGCGCTGATCTTGATTTCTGCAACCTGCTGGGCACACTCTGCTCGCTGATTAATCAAGGTCTGGATCTGACGATCGATGCTATCAATTTGATCTCGAATGCCCGATAGTTTGTCTTTTTCACTCATAGGTTAAACCGTGGTAGTTAAGCGGTACTAAATCAGCCTGACCGATAGCACGCCTTCTATGCTCGCTATCTGTTCAATGGTTGAATCGTCAGGGCGCGAGTCCATATCGAGCAGTGTATATGCGAGGTTGTTACGTGACTCGTTTGTCATATGAACAATATTAACATTCGCCTGACCTAGCTGATGGGAAATCTTGGCAACCATATCGGGCTGATTGGAGTTTGCAATTGCCAGACGGTATTCACCACGCTTTGCCAGTTTAATATTCGGAAAATTAACGGAGTTTCGAATATTTCCGTTCTCCAGAAAATCGATGAGCTGGTCTGCAATCATCTGCGCACAGTTATCTTCTGCTTCAGCTGTTGAAGCACCCAGGTGTGGCAATGTAATAACACCTGGCTGACCACTTAACAGATTTGAAGGGAAATCACAGACATAAGCAGAAACAATACCGTCGTTAATCGCTGACAGCATAGCTTCATCATCAACGATACCATGACGTGCAAAATTAAGAATAACAGAACCTTTTTTCAGCTGACCAATCGAGTCACGATTGAGCATATTACGGGTAGCATCAATCAGCGGAACATGAAACGTAATAAAATCAGCCTGACTGAATAATTCTTCTGTGCTATGCATCTGTTGTACATTAGCGGACAATTGCCAGGCGTTTTGCACCGTAATCGTAGGATCATAGCCGATAACTTTCATACCCAGGCTATCGGCTGCATTCGCAACCTGCGCACCAATCGCACCTAATCCAATAACGCCCAGTGTTTTGCCGGGCAGTTCGAAACCGGCAAACTTTTTCTTACCCGCTTCAACAGCCTTATTCACCTCTTCATCAGTTCCACTCAGAGAACTGGTATAACTCCAGGCTGGAATCAGATTACGACATGCCATTAGCATGCCAGCAATAACCAGCTCTTTAACAGCATTCGCATTTGCCCCTGGTGCATTGAAAACCACAATACCACGCTCAGACATTTTATCGACAGGAATATTATTAACTCCAGCACCTGCTCTGCCTACAGCTTTGACGGAGCTGGCAACAGGCACATCATGGAGTTTGAAAGAGCGAAGCATAATAGCATCGGGCTCACTAATATCTTCCCCGTACTCATACCCCTGTTCCCCCAGTTTATCCAGGCCCTTAGACGATATTGCATTGTATGTTTTAATTTTCTGCATTTTATAATTCCAGTTAGGTCATTTAAATCTCTGGGTTCCTGCTGGGGGAAGCTTTTATTTACCCTCGTGTCGATTCAAAATGTTTCATAAACTCGATGAGTGCATCAACGCCTGCCTCAGGCATAGCATTGTAGATACTGGCACGCATGCCACCAACCGACCGATGCCCTTTAAGTGTTGTAAGACCTGCTTCTTCAGCACCCTTAAGAAATTCTGCATCCAGTGCGGCATCTGCCAGAATAAACGGCACATTCATCAATGAACGACAATTCACATCTACCGGGTTTGAATAAAAGTCTGAATTATCGATGGCGTCATATAGTTTTTGCGCCTTACGTTGATTCGTTTCAGCCATGGCATTCAGCCCGCCATTGGATTTAAGCCAGTCGAACACCAGACCTGCTAGATACCAGCTATAGGTTGGTGGTGTGTTATACATGGAATCATTATCTGCATGTGTCTTGTAGTCGAACATGGCTGGCATGCCGTCAATTGGCTTACCGATAAGATCATCACGCACGATCACAATCGTCAGCCCTGCTGGGCCGATATTCTTCTGTGCTCCCGCATAAATAATGCCAAACTTACTGACATCAATCGGCCCGGAAAGAATCGTTGATGACATATCTGCAACAACAGGGACTTTCACATCAGGTACAAACGGAAATTCAACACCGACTATGGTTTCATTCGGTGTGTAGTGCAGATAGGCTGCATCATTACTCAATGCCCAATCTGACTGTGCTGGGACTGTCGTAAAATTACTGTCTTCTGAACTCGCTGCTACATTAATTTCGCCGTAACGCTTAGCTTCCGCGATAGCCTTCTTTGACCACTGCCCTGTTAGAATGTAGTCTGCCTTGCGATTTGACCCCATCAGGTTAATGGGCACAGCAGCGAACTGAGAACTCGCACCACCCTGCAGGAATAACACTTTATAGTTATCGGGAATCGCCATCAGTTCACGCAGGTCGGCCTCGGCTTTTTCTGCAATCGACATAAAAGCCTTGCCCCGGTGTGACATCTCCATCACAGACATACCACTGCCCTGCCAGTCGAGCATTTCTTCCTGTGCTTTTTTTAAAACTGCTTCGGGAAGTGTTGCGGGACCTGCACTGAAATTATAAACACGGCTCATCTGTCTGCCTTTATCCTGTTACCTTGTTAATGATATGATCGTTACTGTGTTATGCATCTAGGTTATGCATCTAGCTCAGCAACAACATCTTCGTCTGTTTCCAGAACTTCTATTCGCTCGATCTCGACCAGCTTCTCACCTTCCACGAGTCGGATTAGTCGTACACCCTGGGTATTACGTCCCATCACGCGGACATCCTGTACACTTGTACGTATCAGCGTTCCGCCATCGGAAATCATCATAAACTCATCCTGCTCGCTGACCTGTACAGCACCGACAACCTTGCCATTACGTTCAGAAGCCTGGATTGATATTACACCCTGACCACCACGACCCTTGGTTGGATAGTCGGAGGCATCGGTACGTTTACCATATCCATTTTCTGTTGCTGTCAGTATGGCTGCCTCATCGTTAACAACGATCAGGCTGATGACACGATGCTCGTCAGTCATGCGAATACCACGCACACCCGCTGCGGTTCGACCCATTGCACGTACCGCAGACTCATTGAAGCGTATCGCCTTGCCGGAGCTGGACATTAACATGATGTCCTTGCTGCCATCGGTGAGTGCAACATCAACCAGTACATCGTCGCCACGCAGATCGACAGCAATAATGCCCGCAGCCCGCTGGTTAGAGAATGCACTTAATGGTGTTTTCTTAACGGTGCCTGAGCTGGTCGCCATAAAGATAAACTGGTCATCCGTGTATTCACGGATAGGCAGTACGGCATTAATGCGCTCACCGTCTTCCAGTGGCAACAGGTTCACTAACGGCTTGCCACGGGAACCACGACCCGCCTGCGGCAACTGATATACCTTGATCCAGTAAGCCTTACCTCGGCTTGAGAAGCACAGAAGCGTGTCGTGGGTATTGGCAATAAAGAGTTTATCGATGAAATCTTCTTCCTTCATCCGCGTCGCTGACTTACCGCGACCACCCCTCTTCTGGGTGCTGTATTCGGCGAGCGGCTGCGACTTGGCATAGCCCTCGTGGGAGAATGTCACCAGAACATCTTCCTCGGTAATCAGGTCTTCCATGCTGAGATCCAGCTGGCTTTCGATAATTTCTGAGCGACGCTCATCGCCGAACTCTTCAACAATGGCTTCAAGCTCTTCACGGATAACCTGCATGAGGCGATCCGGGCTAGACAGAATCTCAATCAAACCTTTAATAATTTGCAGTATTTCACTGAATTCATTGATTATTTTATCCTGCTCTAGCCCTGTCAGACGGTGCAGGCGTAACTCCAGGATTGCCTGAGCCTGGGACTCAGACATATGGTAACCATCATCTTGCAGACCAAAACGGGGATCGAGGAACTCGGGACGCGAGGCTTCAGCCCCGGCACGATTCAGCATATCCATGACCATACCAGGCTGCCAGACTCGCTCGACCAGCTGCTGTTTGGCCTCGGCTGGATTCTGTGATTTCTTGATGAGCTCAATAATCTCATCGATATTCGCCAGCGCGATTGCCAGGCCTTCCAGCACATGGGCACGATCACGGGCTTTACGGAGTTCATAGATGGTGCGTCGTGTAACCACTTCCCGACGATGGCGGATAAAGGCATCAAGGATTTCCTTGAGGTTGAGCAGCTTTGGCTGGCCATCCACCAGGGCAACCATATTGATACCAAACACACACTGCATCGAGGTTTGCATATACAGGTTATTGAGCACCACTTCGGCCACATCACCACGGCGAATCTCGATCACCATGCGCATACCGTCCTTATCGGACTCGTCGCGAATTTCGGTAATGCCTTCGAGCTTCTTGTCTTTAACCAGCTCAGCAATGCGCTCAATCAGGCGCGCCTTATTCACCTGATAAGGAAGCTCGTGCACGATAATGCGCTGCTTACCCTTTTCATCCACCTGAATTTCGGCGCGGGCTCGCATATACATACGACCACGCCCCGTGCGATATGCCTCGCGAATACCCTTAGTGCCATTAATCAGCGCCGCTGTTGGCAGATCCGGTGCGGGTAGATATTCCATCAGGCCATTGATATCCAGATCGGGATTTTCGATTAGCGCAATACAGGCAGAAATGACTTCACCCAGGTTATGGGGAGGAATATTAGTCGCCATACCTACCGCGATACCGGCAGAGCCATTGACTAGCAGACTGGGAATACGGGTTGGCAGAACCGATGGCTCACTCTCCGAGCCATCATAGTTTTCATCAAAATCAACAGTTTCCTTATCCAGATCCGCCAGCATCTGGTGAGCAATCTTCGCCATGCGGACTTCGGTGTAACGCATGGCAGCGGGAGCATCACCATCGACCGAGCCAAAGTTACCCTGGCCATCCACTAGCATGTAGCGCATCGAGAACGGCTGTGCCATACGCACGATGGTGTCATAGACCGCTGTATCGCCATGGGGATGGTATTTACCAATCACGTCACCGACCACACGCGCTGACTTCTTGTAGGGCTTATTCCAGTCATTTCCCAGCACATTCATGGCATAGAGAACACGCCGGTGAACCGGTTTGAGACCATCTCTTACATCGGGGAGTGCCCTGCCTACGATAACGCTCATGGCGTAATCGAGGTAGGACTGGCGCATTTCATCTTCTAAATTGACAGGTACTATTTCTTTGGCGAAGTCAGCCATGGGGGTTTTTTATCCGTTTATTCGTGTCTCTTGATGCCGCCCTTGAAAGACAATCAGGGCCGACGGGAACACTCTGCTACAAATCACGAAATCCTACCATAAATCAGTGACTAACGGTAATGAGAATAGCGCCTTAAATGGCATCCACAGTGGTTATTTTTTATACAGCCAAAAGTAGCCTCTCACGGTGGCCGAATTGACTAGCAAGGTTAGCAATATTACCGCGGAGTACGGCTTTCTGAGGGGAACTCATGCTGCTGTCGCAGACAGTACTGTAACCAGCGTGACAGGAATCGATTGAGCTGCCACTTCTGTCGACGAGCATCTGCAGGCAGGTTATCCAGAATCAGTCGCCCATGATGCAGCTTACCCGCCATAACTTCAGCCTGACCCGCATCGTGATAGATGCGTACTTTCAGGTTAGGCTCCATCCTCACCGTGTCGCCATCATCGAAACGATAACTAAGAAACAAGGTGGTTGTATAACGACTGCGTTCAAGAATCTTAAGGTGCAGATCCAGGTGCCCCTCTGAGCGAGACAGGGCATGACTCTCGATAGAAGACAGGTTGGGTATGAGTTTTTTGAGTTTAAGAAAGTTCGCTTCGTAGAGATCCATCAGGCTGACAAAATCATATGCCAGCACATCTTCACAGCCATAGGCGCCGGTTTTACGCAGGCAGGGTTCAAGGGTCTTCAGTAAAAGTCGATCATTCATTGCTGTATTCTAGCAGACAGACCTGCCCACAGCCTCGATTCTTAACCACACACGCAAGCGCCGCCAGCTTTCCGCATCGACAGAATCCGGCATCACTAATAATTGCCGGGCACCCTCCGCATGCCTGAAATGCACAATCATAAAACAGCGAGTAACCACACTCGTGCCTAGCACCTCCCCATCAAGCTGCAAGCCATCACCCTGAAGTCGCCATCCAGCATGAGCCTGGCGATGAAGAGTGTAATGAGTATTCGCACGATATTCACGCAGCAGTACCGCGCTTGCCACAAAGAAAAGAAGCAGTTTTAACAAGGTGCTGGTCGACAGTAGAACAATTGCACAGCAGATGAGCGCGAACAGACAAAATAATAACAGGCGACGTTGCCGAGATGGCTTAACCTGGATTTGTAGCGGCGCCTCGTATTTCCTCGACAAGTTTAGTGACCTCCGGGTCTGACGCTTGCATGTACCCCAGCAGCATATCAAAAAGTAATTGATCAGGATAATCCAGCAGACGATCGAGTACTTTTTTCTGCGCATCACTCAACGAGGTATAACGCTGATCGATGAAACCATTAAGGAGCAAATCGAGCTCAAGCATTCCTCGGCGACAACGCCAGCGTAACGCTGCATCGACGGTGTCTGGCATGGGGTTAGAAGTCGCCATCGTCATTAGAAGGACTTCTTCACCATCATTTTCTTGATTTCACCAATCGCCTTTGTGGGATTAAGACCCTTGGGGCAAACCTGTACACAGTTCATAATGGTATGACACCGGAAGAGTTTGAATGGATCGTCCAGTGCCTGCAGACGCTCTTCGGTTGACTGGTCTCGAGAGTCATTAATGAAGCGAGCCGCCTGTAATAAAGCAGCAGGACCCAGAAACTTGTCGGGATTCCACCAGAACGAAGGACAGGATGTGGTGCAGCAACCACATAAAATACACTCATACATACCATCGAGTTTTTCGCGATCTTCTGGTGACTGCTTCAGTTCCACTTCCGGTAGCGGATCTTTCACGGTGAGATATGGCTCAACCGCTCGGTATTGCTGATAGAAAGGTTCCATATCGACAATCAGATCACGAATGACCGGCAGCCGAGGCATGGGCCGAATTTCAACCGGTTCCTTCAACTGCATCAGGGGCGTAATACAGGCCAGCCCATTTGTGCCATTGATATTCATACCATCTGAACCACACACACCTTCACGGCAGGAACGGCGAAAACCCAACGTGGGATCCTGCTCCTTAATGAGCAGCAGCGCATCCAGCAACATCATGTCTGACGAGACGTCATCCAGCACATAATCCTGCATATAGGGTTCGTTATCGGTTTCAGGGTTATATCGGTAAATACTAAAACGCATGGTGACACCTGTACCTTAGTAAACCCGCGCCTTGGGCGGAAAACTGGGTACGGATAATGGCTTGGTCCGTACAGGTTTATAATCCAGCTTACAGTCCTCGCGGAAAAACAGTGTATGTTTCATCCAGTGTTTATCGTCCCGTTCGGTATGATCGATACGGGAATGTGCACCTCGGCTCTCATGTCGTGCAGCAGCGGAATACACCGTTGCCAGCGCAACATCCATCAGGTTCTCAAGTTCCAGAGCTTCCACACGACAGGTATTAAACAGTTCCGAATGGTCTCGGATTTTCGCATGCTGAAGCCGCTCTGCCAGCGCAGAAACCTCGCGGATACCATTATCGAGAACCTCCTGAGTCCGGAAAACACCACAGTTATCTTCCATCGCCTTCTGCAAATCACGACGGATGCTTTCCACCGACTCACCATCACCAGTATCATCCCAGCGATGCAGGCGCACATAAGCTTCTTCGATACTGCTTTCATCAAGCGCCTTGTGATATCGATTCTCACGCAGATATTCGATAATGTGATTTGCTGCCGAACGGCCAAACACCAGGATATCCAGTAATGAGTTACCGCCCAGACGATTCGCCCCGTGAACCGACACACAGGCACATTCACCGGCAGCATAAAGACCGGTAACCGGTTCCTCGGGCGTATCTTTAACCGGCACCACCACCTGCCCGTAGCGATCCGTTGGAATTCCGCCCATGGTGTAATGGGCAGTGGGGTAAATAGGTATCGGCTGACTGGCCGGGTCGATTCCGAGAAAGGTAATACAGGTCTGGCGGATACCCGGCAGGCGTGACTGTAATACATCTTCTGGCAGATGATCCAGCTTTAACATCACATGGTCCTTATTGGGTCCACAACCCCGACCTTCCTTGACTTCAGTGTAGATGGAACGGCTCACCACATCACGCGATGCCAGATCTTTGGCAGTAGGGGCATAGCGTTCCATAAACCGCTCACCCTGGGCATTCACCAGGTACCCGCCCTCACCACGCGCACCTTCGGTAATGAGCATACCGCGGCCAGCAATCCCGGTCGGGTGGAACTGGAAAAACTCCATATCCTGCAGAGGCACACCCGCTCGCAGAGCCATGCCCATGCCGTCGCCCGTATTAATTAGCGCATTTGTCGTTGTGCGATAGAGCTGCCCCGCTCCACCGGTTGCCAGTAGTGTCGTTTTGGCTTCAATAATCAGCTCTTCACCCGTGTGAATATCAAACACGAATGCACCCAGTACATTACCTTCATGATCCTTCAGCAGATCTACCGCGAAATACTCATCGAAGAAATGCGTCTTGGCTCGTATATTCTGCTGGTAGAGACTATGCAGGATTGCGTGACCGGTGCGATCAGCCGCTGCACAGGTACGCGCCGCCTGCTCACCGCCAAAATTCTGTGACTGCCCTCCAAAGGGGCGCTGGTAAATGCGGCCATTGTCGAGACGCGAAAACGGTACACCAAAATGCTCCATTTCATAAACGGCCTTTGGCGCGGCGCGACACATATACTCGATAGCATCCTGATCACCAAGATAGTCGCTACCCTTAACGGTATCGAACATATGCCAGTGCCAGTTGTCGGGTAGTACATTGGCCAGAGCGGCATTCATACCCCCCTGTGCCGCAACAGTATGGGAGCGGGTTGGAAACACTTTGGAAACAACGGCAACCGAAGCCTCAGCTTCCGCCAGCTGCAATGCCCCCCTGAGACCACCGCCACCGGCACCAATGATCAATGCATCGAAACGTCGCCTTGGTATTGACTGAATACTCATTGAATCGTCACCATAAACAGAGCCTTTATACCCCATAAACCACTTGCAATCAGCGTACCCCCCACCAGCATAAGCACCAGCAGGCGAGCCACTACATTTGGAACATAATCAAGAATAATATCGCGTACACCTATCCAGGCATGCCACAGTATGGCAACAATAAACAGCCCAATGGCCAGACTATTGAAAGGCGAAGTTACCCATGAGTGCCAGTTAGCTGCTGTGAATGGGCTGTCATACAACCAGCAGACCGTGACATAGATCAGATAGAGGGCTATATAAACCGCACTCACGCGCTGAATCATCCAGGGTCGTAAGCCCTGTAGTCCGGGAGAGCTCATAGAAACACCCCCACGACAAATGCAATCATCAGTAGAATTTCCACCGCGAACAACAACCAGGACATTCGAGTCGCTACCTGCTTTTCTACACCGATATCGAAATCGATCAGCAGGAAACGAACACCCGCCAGAAAGTGATGAATCACTGACCAGAGAATAACCAGTAGACACAGTTGAATAACGGGCTGCTGCAACTGCTGCTGAGCCGCAGCAAAACCTTCAGGTCCCTGCAAAGACAGCTCGAGTAGATAGACACCATAGGGCAAAGCTAGAAACATCAGCAAACCACTGATGCGATGAAAAATTGAAACAAACCCGGTGACCGGCAATCGAATTTTGAACAGGTTCAAATAGAAAGGCCGGTTGTCTGAGACCGCCATAACTAAGGGCTCCTCATGGTTTTTGTTCTATGGTTTGTGATATGGCTTTTCCGATGAGTGTAGTGGATTGTGACAATTCTGCAGAATTATCCACATGAACTTTAAGCTGACACTACAATATAATCTGATTACTATCTAGGTTTTTAACCCACAACAGGCAATAGCAGGTATCTCAATGAAACCCGAATGGTTAGATTTTCTCAAGGATGCAGGCGCGGAACTGGAAGGCAATACCGTTATCAGCTTTGGCAACCCGGAACAGGAACTACACCTGATTCATAGCGGGCTGGTCATGTGCGACCTGAGCCACTACGGCCTGATAGGTATAAACGGAGAGGACACTGCAGATTTTCTTCAGGGTCAGCTGACTAACGATATCCGCGATGTAAGCGAACAACATAGCCAGCTAAGTGCATACTGCACTCACAAAGGACGTATGCTCGCCAACTTCCGTATTTTTAAACGCGCTGACAACTACTATATCCGACTACCCCAGGCGTTACTCGAGCCAATACTTAAACGCATCAGTATGTTTGTGCTGATGTCTAAAGTCAGCCTGCAGGACAGCTCCCAGTCATTGATCGGCATAGGCATTTCCGGGCCAAAAGCCGATCAGCAGCTGGGTGAATATATTAGCGGCCTGCCTGAGGCCGTGGATGATGTCAGCCAGGTTAGTGGATATACCATCATTCGCGTTCCCGGTGTTCACCCTCGCTATGAGATTTATGGTGAACTCGAAGCCATGAAATCACTGTGGCAACAGCTCGATGTTAACGGTGCCCCGGTTGGTAGCGCAACCTGGGAAAGCCTCGATATACTCGCCGGTATTCCGACGGTTTACCCAGAAACCAGTGAGGCCTTCGTGCCCCAGATGACGAATATGCAGGTAATTAATGGCGTCAGTTTCAAGAAAGGCTGTTACACAGGCCAGGAAGTCGTCGCTCGCATGCAGTACCTGGGCAAACTCAAACGTCGCATGTTCCGTGTACAGATTCATACTGACGACACAGTAAAACCCGGTGATAAACTGTTCCGCGAAGGTAGTCGCTCTGGTCAGGGTACCGGTCAGATTGTCAGTGCACAGATTAACGCCGATGGCGGGTATGATGCACTGGCTGTAATCGACATTAATGATGCAGAATCCAGCGAAGTTAGACTGCATGATGCCAACGGGCCGCTATTAAGCATAGAAGCACTGCCCTACAGCATACAGGAAAAAAGCGCCTGATCTCCCTCAACAATACCATGCCAGGGATGGCATCTATTAGCCAGACTTCAACAACACGGTCTGTCATTGACTAGACTCTTCATTATTAGAACATTAAAAAACACAATGAACAGTTACGCAGAACAGATTTACCAGCACATCAGTAAGGCGGTTGAAACCGACCAGATTCGTCTACCCAGCCTGCCGGAAGTCGCACTACGGGTAAAAGAGGCAGTTGAAAAAGACAGTCATACCGCAGAAGAAATTGCTGACATCCTTTCCCAGGATGGCGCCCTGAGTGCACGCCTGCTTCAGTTAGCGAATAGCCCGCTGTATCGCTCACTTAACAAAATCGATAATTTACAGATGGCCATTACCCGGCTCGGCTTACGTATTGTGAAAGATCTGGTGGTAATGCTAGCCATTAAACAGGCGTTCAAAGGCTCAACACCCGCAATAGACGAGATGCTTCGCAGTGTCTGGCAAACCAGTGTCGATGTAGCTGCCCATTGTCGAGTACTGGCAAAGTCCCAGTCTGAACTGAATGCCGAACAGGCTATTCTGGCTGGTCTGATTCACAACATTGGAAGCCTGCCAGTGATTGAACTTGCAAACAGGCAACCGGAGTTATTCACCCATATCACCCTACAGGAAGCCATTTGTGAATTACAACCGCGGCTGGGTGAGAAGATCCTCAGCTTCTGGTTGTTTCCCGAATCACTGATTGAAGCGGCTTCCAGCAGTTTTAACTTTAGCCGAGAACAGACTCAACAGGCGGAGTACGTTGACCTGGTTCAGGTAGCGTTATTACATACGATTCACCCCTGTTGTTCCACACCCGATGACTGGTCTACAATTCCAGCTATTACCCAGTTGGGGCTGGACCCTGAAATGCCAAAACTGGATGAACAACTTTTAATACAGGTGGAAGAAACTCGAAGCAGCCTGATGCAAATATAAGACGCGACAAAATGACACATCATATGCAGGAAAAAATTGAACACTTTCTTGAGGAGGTTAAAGAGGCCGTCTCCACCGAGCGGCTGCTTCTCCCCTCCCTTCCAGATGTCGCGCTTAAGCTCAAGGAAGAGTGCGAAAAGGACGATACTTCTGCCCAGAAAATTGCTGAAGTTATCAGTCAGGACCCCGCCATGTCGGTACGCCTGCTACAGACAGCAAACAGTTCGCTATACCGCACCCGCAACCCAACTGACAATATTCAGATGGCCATTACCAAGCTGGGGCTGAAGCTAGTACGTGACCTGATCGTTAGCCTTTCCATGAAACAACTCTACGAGGCCAGCAGTGAAATTATTGCTGAACGTTTCCGGGAGTTATGGCTAGCAAGTACCAAAACCGCAGCCATTGCCCGCCTGCTGGCAGTCAATCATACCGAGCTCGACCCGGAACAGGCGATGCTGGCCGGACTGGTACATAATATCGGTGCACTACCGATTATTCTCATGGCAGAAGAAGACGATGACCTGTTCGACAACCCTGAGGCGCTGTACCAGGTTGTGAAAAAAATGCAGGGTGAAATCGGCGCCTATATTTTCCGTAACTGGCACTTTCCCCAGTATATGATCGATGTTGCCGAAAACTGCTACAACTTCAGGCGCCATCACGACGGCCCACCCGATTATGTCGATGTCGTACAGGTCGCTCTAATACAGGGCAGCATCTACACCGGACTGGATTGCCCGGATGACTGGTCGACAGTGTCTGCCTTCGAGCGACTGGGAATCAATACGGACAGTCATGTGCTCGATATCGAAGAAAACAAACTGGTGTTTGACGAAACCACTTCACTCTTTAAATAACCCACTATACTCATTGCTAGAATGTTATAACAATGAGGATTGGGGATTTCATGAATGCCAAAGCCGAGCAGTTCTTCAATGAACTGAAAGCCGCTGTCGAATCAGATCAGCTTGTACTACCGACCCTGCCGGAAGTGGCAATAAAAATTCGTGAAGCAGTGGAAAGCGAATCCGCTTCAGCACAGCAGATCGCAGAAACACTCAGTCAGGATGCGTCCTTGTCCGCACGCCTGATCCAGGTATCAAACAGCCCACTATACCGCTCACGTAATCCAATCGAAGACCTGCAGATGGCAGTCACCCGTCTTGGGATTCGTATGGTAAAGGATCTGGTTGTAAGCCTCGCCATGAAACAGATATACCAGGCCACTTCCGATGTGCTCGATGAGTATTTTCGCCAGAGCTGGAACACCTCTGTTGAAGTTGCTGCAATCAGCCGTATGCTGGCGACCACGGTTCCCGGCATGAACCCTGAACAGGCGCTACTCGCGGGCCTGATACATAATATTGGAACATTACCTATACTAGTTAAAGCCGAAGACGACGATCAGCTATTTAATGATAGCGCGGCCCTGGGTGAAGTGATTACGGCATTACAGGGGCCCGTTGGTGAACTCATACTTAAAACCTGGAACTTTGGTGATGCAATGACCGAAGTCGTCGCCCATGCAACAGACTTCAGTTATGACCATGATGATGGTGCTCGACTCATCGACCTGGTCCAGGTTGCTCTGTTACAGGGCGGCCACGCCGGTGATGACATTGACTGGAGTGCTGTACCTGCATTTTCACGTCTGGGTATGGATACGGAAGTTAATGTGGTGGAGATCGAGGAAAATCAGGAAATCATCGAGAATACCAAGCAGAGCCTGCTGGTATAGCCCTACAGAATATAGGGCATAATGATCTATCCACAAAGATATAAAGGACTTATAAGTAATTCGTAATAGAATGATAGTCTTATTCTATGGGTTAATCTGACCAGAATGAAGTTGTATCTAGAAATATAGAGAATATTATGAACAAAAAAGTCACTATACTAATGCTCGCAGGACTGGCCTGCTCCCACTCGGCAATGGCAACCAATGGTTACCAGCTAACCGGTATCGGCGCATACCAGAAGAGCCTGGGTGGCGCTGTCACCGCCAAGCCAGGATCTGCCATGGCAGCCATCACTAACCCGGCCGGTATGGCACGCGTGGGTAAGCGAGCAGATTTCAGCATGGAAATGTTTATGCCAGAGCGGTTTGTAGATTTCACTCCACTAGGCGGTGAAAAAAACAAATCGAAGTCCGAACAATATGGCGTTCCAGCTCTAGGCTGGACAGCACCTATTGATGATGGGTCAGACATCTTTTTCGGTGGCGGCATCTATGGCACATCGGGTTTAGGCACGGACTACCCTGAAACTCAATTTACACCCGGAATGGGCAACCTCTATTTTGAAGGTTACTCCGCAATTCAGTTCTGGCAAATGGCACCAACCTTCGCCTGGCACCACAATGACAAACTCACACTGGGTGCCTCACTGAATATTGATTATCAGTCAGTCTCTTTCAAACAGGCATTCCGCATGGACACCGATGCAAGTGGCTCGGGTGATACCATGATGACCAACTTTGACCTTAGTCGAACGGCTCAGGCTTTTGGCTTTGGCCTTAGCTTTGGTGTCCTGTACGACATAACAGACGAGTTCACCATCGGCGCATCCTACAAGAGCAAGCAAAACTTCAGTAGCCTTGAATACCAGCTGTCTGAAGGTGCAATCTCAGATACATCTGGGGCCTTCCTGTTACCTGCGGGTCACGCGTGTGGCACAACATGTCCATCTGGTACATACAGTCTGGACCTCGACTTTCCCGCGATGTACTCCGTTGGCGCTGCCTACCAGCTTAATGACTACGTGAGCCTGTCTTTTGATGTTAAGCGTATCGAATGGTCAACAACCCTGGACAAACTTGAAGTAATTGGCCCTAACGGTGAAGTTGTTGTTTTACCTGCTGGCTGGGATGATCAGACGATTATTGCACTGGGCGCAGAGTTTAAAATCAATTACAAACTGAAGCTTCGCGTAGGCTATAACCAGGCTGATGTTCCCTTTAAGGAAGCATCCGTTATTTCTAACCTGATTCTTCCAGCAGTTACCGAAACTCACTTTGCGTTTGGCGGTGACTACCGCATCAATAAGTACTGGGAGATTGGTTTCCACGGCTCTAAAGCATCAGATGAAGTTGTAACAGGCACTGGCAGCTTCCCTGTCAAAATCGGCCTGGGAATCACCACCTTTGGTATAAACCTGGCTCATTACTTCTAAACCAGCATTACCAACTCGTGATACACCAGGGGCCGGAGCCAGTAATGACTCCGGCCCCTTTTTTATCCCTCGCGTAATGTTCGACAGATTTCATTCGCCCACTTGAATGCCTGCAGATTAATCTTTACCATTTCCATTCGCGATAAGGATTTATATTTCACCTTATCCCATTCTGATAATTCAAATGCAATTGCACTATTCAGTGCCTCACCCATATCACCCTGACGCTTGAGCAGGGCCAGCTGTATATCCCTGGATAAAGGCAGATGTTTTAGAATACCTGCGAGTGGCTGCTGCATTAAAATATCCAGTGCTGATAACAGCCCTACCGTAAAAAAACATTCACGATTACGGTGCTGTGTTGCTTCAGCCATTAATTCACAGGTACGCGCTCGCACCATAGACAACTGCAACATCTCACGAGGACGATCATCCATACTACCCAGCGCCATCAATGTTACCCAGCTAACAAGCTGACGACGCCCTAATAAAACAATGCAATGGCGTATTGATTCAACTTTAGAAGACAGGCCAAATAATGCGGAGTTGACCAGTTTTAGCAGCTTATAACTAAGCGCAATATCTTTATTGATAATATTTTCCAGCTCAATTACATCCATGCCAGGCCGATTAATAGCAGCAATCAGGTTAAGCACAGACAGCCGGTTGTTAGAAATACTGTGACCCCGCACAATCTTGGGATGACTTAGAAAATAGCCCTGAAAATAATTGAATCCCAGCTCTGTATAGAGTTCATAATCATCCAGCTCTTCTATTCGTTCCGCTAACATGATCTTCTTATAACGCTGCATGCCTTGCAGATGCTTACGCGTTTCTTCATATTTCAGGGATTTCACATCGATACGAATTATATCGATATAATCTATCAGGACTTCATACTGCGGTGTATCACTAAAATCATTGATAGCCAGGGTAAAGCCCGACTGTTTAAGCTTTTCGACTGACTGTATGGCATCATCCGAAGTCCGCAAATTCCGTGGCAAGTCCAGAATGACACGCTCCGGCATAATGCGAGGTATGTTTTCCCACAACAGGTGATTTTCACCCAGATTGATACAGGCATGGCGAGTACCTACCAGGTTATCTAGCCCCATTTCAAGAAAGGTATTGATGACCACCTGTGATGTAGCTTCATCACCCGATATGCCCTTCGAGGATTCATCCGCCGATCGAAACAGCAACTCATAGGCAAAAACACCCAGATTTGCGTTATAGATTGGCTGTCGCCCGATCATAATATTATTGTTATCTGTCATCTAACGTTTTCCCGAACAAATAGCCGGCGATAAAAATGACGATACAGATATCGGATACTCAATATCCACTCCCCTGGATAGCTTCATATCAATCACAGTTATGTGTTTATAGAACTATAGACCAGTCTGCTATTGGCAATTGGAATGGATGTAAAAAAAGCCTGTGATACGTTCACAGGCTTTTGCTGTTATGGACGGGGTGATGAAGTACCTACTTCAACTTCCCGCAGTTGATGGGCGAGTTTGTCGAGTACACTGTTAATGTAGACATGGCTCTTGTCAGAACCAAACAGGCGTGCCAGCGATATGGCTTCACTAATAACAACCTTATAGGGTATGTCGATACGATGCTGGAGCTCGAAGGTCCCGAGTCGCAGAATTGCCTGTTCAACCGGGTCTATTTCACCATCTCGGGTACTATAACTGGCAATCTGCTCATCGAGCTCGCTCACATTAGCAGGTACCTGATGCAGCAGAATATGAAAATAGTCGGTATCGACTTTTTCCATATTCTGTTCCTGATGAAACTGCACTTCGATGTCATTCAGGTCATTGTCGGACATCTGCCACTGATATAGAGCCTGCATCGCTTTCTTGCGTGCGTTACTTCGGCCCTTGGCAAGGGATAAAGACATCGTGCTTCAGTCCAGCTTATTCAGCAGGTTAACCATTTCAATCGCGCTAATTGCCGCCTCGGCACCCTTATTACCTGCCTTGGTACCCGCTCGCTCAATTGCCTGTTCGATGGTATTGGTTGTGATAACACCATTGATGACTGGAATATTATGATCCAGGGATACATTGGCCATACCTTTTGATGCTTCGCCAGCAACAAAATCGAAGTGTGGTGTGGAGCCACGAATCACTGCACCCAGGCCAATAATGGCGGCATATTTACCCGACTGTGCCATCTGCTGAATAGCCAGTGGCATCTCATAAGCGCCTGGTACTTTTGCAATAGTGATATTGCTTTCAGGCACGCCGTGTCTCTTAAGCGCATCGATCGCACCGGCTTCCAGGCTATCAACGATAAAGCTATTAAAACGCGCACAGACAATCGCGAAATTGCCCTCGGTAAATCCCAGTTCCCCTTCCAGGGTGGTAATGCTAGACATGTGTATTCTCTAATTCGTTTCTGTCAGTAAAAGTCTTTGCGGATTATACAGGCTATTCGTCACCGGTAACATAATCGATAACTTCAAGGCCAAAACCAGCCAGGCCATGAATGCGTCGTGGCGCTGCCATCAAACGCATCTTACGAACACCTAGATCCATTAAAATCTGAGCACCAATACCATAGGTGCGCAGGTCACGGGGGTGATCTTCATCTACATGAGGATGATCATCAACATGATGATTCAGCATCCACTGTACGATCTGGCGAGATGTTTCTGGCTGGCGCAGTATCACAATAACGCCGGGCTCTTCGGCCTCTGCCACCTGTTTCATCGCATCCCGTAGTGGCCAGCCACACTTGCGGCTTGAGGCCAGCACATCACACAGGGTATTTTCCATATGTACGCGTACAAGCACCGGTTTCGAAGAATCAATATCACCATGCACCAGCGCCAGATGCAGATCATTGCCAATTTCATCCTGGAAGGCATACAGACGGAAATGGCCGAACTCGTTTGGAAAATCACTTTCCGCAACACGCTCGACGGTTTTCTCATTCTCAATACGATAGCTGATCAAGTCCTCAATAGTGCCGATCTTAAGACCATGCTCTTTGGCAAATTTTTCCAGATCGGGTCGCCGTGCCATTGTGCCATCGTCGTTGAGTATCTCAACAATTACAGCCGCAGGTTCAAAGCCAGCAAGGCGCGCCAGGTCACAACCCGCCTCGGTATGGCCTGCACGATTCAGTACACCTCCGGCCTGAGCTTTCAGGGGAAAGATATGCCCCGGCTGAACGATGTCTTCGGGACCGGCATCTTTAGCAACCGCTGCCAGCACCGTAGTCGCACGATCAGCCGCAGAGATACCCGTGGTCACCCCCTCGGCTGCCTCAATACTGACAGTGAAATTGGTGCCGTGCATATCATTTGTCGAATCCACCATCAGGGGTAAACGTAGTTGTCGACAGCGAGCCTCGCTCAGGGTTAGACAGATCAGACCACGGCCATAGCGGGCCATAAAATTAATCGCTTCCGGCGTCACCGCAGAGGCTGCCATTAGCAGATCACCCTCGTTTTCTCGATCCTCGTCATCCATGATGACGACCATCTTGCCCTGGCGGATATCCTCGATGATTTCTTCTATATTATTCAATGACATATGATATTTTCTTAAACTATTTTATAATGTACATGTAATTACTTGATGAAGCCATTCTCTGCGAGAAAACCCTCGGTGAGGGTCGAACCCGGCTGTGCCGCCGCCTCGCCCAGTACCAGTCGCTCCAGATAACGGGCAATCAGGTCGACTTCCAGGTTAACTTCAGTACCCGCCTGATAGCCATCCATAATCGTTTCCTGCAAGGTATGGGGCACGATATTCAGTTCGAACTGACAGCCATCCACGCGGTTCACCGTCAGGCTGGTGCCGTCGACCGTAATCGAGCCCTTCATGGCGATATACTTTGCCAGTGACTTCGGTGATTCGATGATAAAGCGTACCGAGCGTGCATCCTCGAAACGATCCACTACCTTACCGAGGCCATCCACGTGGCCGCTGACCAGGTGACCACCGAGGCGGGTTGTTGGTGTCAGCGCCTTTTCCAGGTTGACCGGGCTACCTGCACTTAACTGCTTCAGTGAAGTCAACGACAGGGTTTCCCCCGAGACATCCGCACAATAAGCATCATCCCGCAGCTCAATTGCGGTCAGGCAAACGCCGTTCATGGCGATGCTATCACCCAGCTGTACATCACCCATGTCCATCTTGCCGGTATGTATCCAGAAACGGGCGTCGCCACCCTTATCCTCGATAGACTCTACATGACCAATGGCTTCAATGATTCCGGTAAACATATCAATCGTCCAGCTCGATAACCTTGATACTCATCGGTAGTGCCGACGCATTATTAAACTCGGCACCCGCCTCTACACCAGCACGCGCGATTTCCTCAGCCGATTCCAGGCGATTATATAGCGCATGCATGGCACCCAGTGCAAATTCAGAACCAGAACCGATTGCCCAGAACTTGGTGTACTCACTAACTTCTCGCAGGGAGTAAACACCAAAAATGCCCTTCGGATTACAAATCAGCGCATCGATATGTGTGGCTTCATAAGGGTCATCATCTTCATCCTTGGAATTAAGGAAATAATGCTCCTTGAGAACCGGATGAAGACTACGAAAGGTTTCAAATATACCCAGCTTGGAATCAAAATCGATTTCGACTTTGTCATCCGATAGCACCGACTCCATAACCAGGGCATGGGCCGCACTACCAACGATTCCGAAGTAACCGCCATCATAGGCCTGAATCTTGTCATAGGCAGAGTCATACTCAGAGCCCATGCGCAGGTCGCCAAAACTTGTCAGGCTGTCTGCGGCGATACAGGCTTTACCATTTTTCTTGACCACGACGATGGTGGACATAACATACTCTCTCTTGTTGTCGGCATGCCATTGAGGCACAGCTATCTTAAATTCTAATTACTTACTCAGCCTGAGGATGCAGGCGAATTCGCCAGTCATTCCCCACGGCACGTATATCGGCAATTTTCAGTGGTATCCGCTGCTCCATCCGCTGTAATCCTGGCAGATGAAATAACCCACGGGCAGAATCACCCATGATGTGAGATGCCATATAGATCACGACTTCATCAACCAGACCCTGTTGCAGCAGTGCTCCGCATAAACCGGCGCCTGCCTCCACGTGAATTTCATTAGCCTGCTGGTGTGCCAGTGTTTGTAGCACCTCACGCAGCTGGAGTTTACCATTTTCATCAGCGGAAACCGCGACCTGTCTGCGGGAATCCGAACGATCAAGGCATTCTTTACGGGTAAAAACACAGCTCTCCCCGCTCAGCTGGTAGACCTGCTGATCGGGGGCGGTTTTCAGTTCACTATCAATCACTGCTCGTAATGGCTGACATGGCACTTCTTCGATACCCAGTGTCGCGGCATCCACACGAACATTCATAGACGGGTTATCATGCAATACCGTACCACTGCCTGTAAGCACCACCGAACTGCGAGCACGCAATCGCTGGACATCCAGCCGGGCCGCCTCGCCAGTAATCCACTGGCTCTCACCGTTGTGCATGGCGGTTCGACCATCCAGGCTCATTGCCAGCTTAATTCGAACATAGGGCATGCCCTGTTGCATTCGCTTGATAAAGCCGGGGTTCAGCGCCTCGGCTTCCCCCTGCAATACACCACTGATCGCCTCGATACCCGCAGCCTGAAGGCGCTCCATACCCTTGCCGGCCACCAGCGGATTGGGATCCTGCATGGCACACACAACACGTGCCACACCCGCTTCAATCAATGCATCGGCACAGGGGGGTGTTTTACCATGATGGCTACAGGGCTCCAGTGAAACATAGACGGTACTGCCTTTAGCCAGCTCTGCGGCCTGTTGAAGTGCATGGATTTCCGCGTGGGGTCCACCGGCACGGCGATGATACCCCTCACCGACGATCTGCCCCCCGTTAACGATGACACAACCAACACGGGGATTAGGCTGGGTGCTGTAAAGCCCTTTTGCGGCGAGCTGGATAGCCCGGGCCATATAGCGATGATCGTCAGGCTGGGACATTATTCAGGCAGGTCCGGTTATCACTCAAGCTTACTGCTGCTCAAGCTTTTCGATGGTTTTACGGAAGGCATCAACATCCTCGAAACTCAGATACACCGAGGCAAAGCGAATATAGGCAACATGATCCAGGGCCTGCAACTCTTCCATCACCCAGTCGCCCAGAGTGCGTGCACTCACTTCGCGTTCCCCCACACCCAGCATCTTATGCTTGATATGACTGATGCTTTCCTCGATCTGTTCAATACTGACCGGGCGTTTCTCCAGTGCCTTGGTCAAACCGGATCGAAGCTTGGATTCATCAAAAGACTGTCGTGTACCATCCTGTTTGATGATACGCGGCAGGCTTAGTTCTGCGGTTTCATAGGTGGTGAATCGCTCACCACATTCCAGGCATTCACGTCGACGACGTACCTGCTCACCATCGCCTCCCAGTCGGGAGTCGACCACACGCGTGTCGGGGGCTTTACAGAATGGGCAGTGCATCGTCCGCTGTATTCCTGTTAGTTATGCTTTACGGTATACAGGGAGTCTGGCACAAATTTCGGATACTTTGGCGCGAACACCGTCGATCACGCTGTCATCGTCCATGTTTTCGATAACATCACACATCCAGCCAGCAAGATCGGCAGATTCCTCGTCATTGAAACCACGCGTCGTTAATGCCGGAGTACCAACGCGAATACCAGAGGTAACGAAGGGCGACTGTGGATCATTTGGTACTGCGTTCTTGTTGACGGTGATATGCGCCTTACCCAGTGCCGCTTCCACGTCCTTACCGGTCAGGCCAGCCTTGATGAAGCTCACCAGGAACAGGTGATTCTCTGTGCCGCCGGATACCACGTCATAGCCACGATCCATAAAGACCTTTGCCATCGCCTGTGCATTCCTGACGACCTGCTTCTGGTAATCAACATATTCCGGCTCCATTGCTTCCTTGAAAGCCACCGCTTTTGCTGCGATCACATGCATCAGTGGGCCGCCCTGTGAACCGGGGAAGATCGCTGAGTTGAATTTCTTGGTGATTTCCTCGTTTGCTTTCGCGAGGATAATGCCGCCACGAGGTCCACGCAGGGTCTTGTGGGTGGTAGATGTCACAACATCGGCAATCGGTACCGGGTTCGGGTAGATACCTGCGGCAACCAGGCCAGCCACATGGGCCATGTCGACAAACAGGTAGGCACCGACTTCGTCGGCGATATCACGGAATTTCTGCCAGTCCATGATCTTCGAATAGGCTGAAAAACCCGCAATAATCATCTTTGGCTTGTGCTCACGGGCCAGTGAAGCCACTTCATCATAGTCCACTTCGCCGGTTTCCGGGTTAAGCCCGTACTGCACCGCGTTGTAGATCTTGCCAGAGAAGCTTACCTTGGAGCCGTGAGTCAGGTGGCCACCATGAGCCAGACTCATACCCAGCACTGTGTCGCCGGGTTCACACAACGCCATATAAACCGCCGCATTGGCCTGCGAGCCAGAGTGTGGCTGTACATTAGCGTAGTCAGCGCCGAATAGCGCCTTTGCGCGATCGATCGCCAGCTGCTCAGCCTTATCAACGTACTCACAGCCACCGTAATAACGTTTGGATGGATAACCTTCAGCATATTTATTGGTGAGAACAGAACCCTGAGCCTGCATCACGCGTGGGCTGGTGTAGTTTTCTGAGGCGATTAGCTCTATATGATCTTCCTGGCGTCGTGTCTCTTCATCGATAGCCTGCATCAGCTCATCATCATAGCCACGAATATTCATATCATCAGAAAACATAGTTATCTCCACTTGAAATCCCAACAGGATTTTTTACATACAATAGCAACTGGCCCGCACATGTGTCGGAAGGCGCATAGCATAGCTTATATGGGGGATGCTGACCAGTATATACACTAGATATAGATGATATAACGGGAATATGACTCGCTTAGTTATGTTCTGTTGCGGGCATGCTGATAACACCCTGCTGCGGACGTAAAATATACCCGGAAGACTCGCTGGAAGTCTCATGGGACTCCTGTACTTTCTCAACAGGCTCTTCCCCTGCAGTGACTGGAATGACAAAGCTTCTGGACTGCACTGATCCCTGCTTACGTAGCAGGGCATCAATCTCAATGTTTTGCACACCTGCCCCCAGTATGGTCAACGGCAATGTTAATTGAGCCCGATCAACTCCATGAAATAGCCACCGCGTTTTAGCGCCAATATCCAGCGCCGTCGGGTAACGAATAATAATCTCAAGCTGCTCGACGGGTTGCACCAGTGAGAACTGTATATGAAGCTGTCTGGATTCCCCTGGCTGCAGTGACTTGATACCCGAATACTGCATCTGTATACCCGCATGTGGTTTTATCGTGAAGCCTGTTTCGTGATGTTTATCTGCCTGCGGTCCAGCGACATCAGGCATTGCATCATGGGCTAGTTCATCAGCAGAATAACTCGACATTCCCATCAGCAGCGGAAGGATTAATGTGAATGCTACGACAGGATTCAGATATTTCATATTGCCTGGCCTATGACTGAGTAACCGTAAAACAGGTTTCATTCTCGAAAGACCCCGATAACGGGTTATAGTCGGGGTCACTGTACACACGAAACTCACGCAACTCCAGGGTATAGGTTTTTCCATTTTCCATCGCCGCGGTTACCGTTTCGGTGTCGGTGTTAAAGCTGACACCGCTGGCAATCAGAACATCTTTTTCGCGGATGTACAGATCAGGGTCGGTTACGTTGGCTTCCCCGCCGTTCTTGTTTGCAGTGAATGTGAAGCTGGAGGTTGAGGTGGCGGTAAATCGCGCAAAACGACTCACACCGTAGCCGTTATAGCCCCCATTCTCACCGGTCGTACACAAAGTCACTGGAAAGCCACTGTCATAAACTGGCGTTGAACTGGTCAGGCCTGCATAAGTGGCCGGCTGAGAGATACCCGTACCAAACGCATCACTTATAGTACTGATATCCTGATCCGCCAACAGGGTATCAAGATCCGTTGCAGCAGCGGGTTGTGCAGTCTTAAATGCGTCGACAAAGCTGAACAGGCTGGTCAGGCCATCGGATGTTTTCAGGCCACCTGTGAGCACATTATGAAGCGGCGCAAAACCAAAACTGAAGACATCATTACCTTCATTCACGGTATCAAACAGGTCGTATAAAACAGACTGTACAGAACACTCATTATACCAGCCTTCGTTAAAACAGCTGTTCGACTCGATATTGATGGTAAAGCCCGTAGACAGATTGATATTTTGCGAATCTTTATACACGGTATCTTCGGTAACAATTGCAGAGAAGGCGTTGCCAAATCCCTCACTAAAGGCAACGCGAATATCAAGGATACTACTCAGGCTATGTGGGCCACCAATAGACTCATCCCGTGAAAATACATCCTGATAATAATGCCCCCATTCATGGGCAATAACATGCCTGTCGAACTCATCGGTGTCAGTAGTGGTACCTAATACATTTATGACATTGTCTCTGTAATTCGTGCCTACGGTTTGCTCGGGAGACCAGTTGACCTGCAAGGCAGGAAATGTCTCCGCCGGAGATACCGAAAGCACCACCTGCATCGCATCGTAAATAGTGTCGAGTATGGCAAATGGCGCAGCAGCCCGTGTTGTTGAGTAGGCCGTACCGCTCCAGCCGCTCGCTGCATGCAGGTTTCGAACTAAGGGAGATGATTCGATATTGAATATACTGCTATCAAGTGCATACAGCAGTGGGCTGCTACCATCATTGTTGACCACTTTGACATCCCAGCCAGGGCTTGCATCTTGAAACATCTCAGAGCGGGCGCGCAAAAACAGATTCCGACTGTTAGCCGGTAAACTTATTGTGTAATAGCCATTATCATCAGTTGATACACTGGCAACCACTTTGCTACCACACATGGCTTGAACACTAATCATTCTCGCAGGCTGCGCTGATGTCGCGGAAAAATCGAGGCTGCCTGAGCTATTGAGTGGAACTCGATCAAAGCTGATACGCCCACTAATACTCACTGCGCCACCAGCACCAAGCTGGCATTCAAGATTCGGGGTTGATCCGGTGCAGGCCTGCAGCAGGGGTATGAGGGGCAGGAATAAAATACCCTTCAAGCTTGTTGGTTTCACTGGGTTCGGCCACCTGAATATATGTGTAATGCTACTAATTATAGTGAATAATCATGTAGATATTTTTATCTCGATATCAAGTATAATTGCGGGTTAGTCAAACAAGCAACCTAGTTAGATCCTTATGGCACAGTACATATATACCATGAATGGTGTGGGCAAAGTTGTTCCACCCAAAAAAGAACTTTTAAAAAATATCAATCTTAACTTCTTTCCTGGCGCCAAAATTGGTGTACTTGGTTATAACGGAGCGGGCAAATCCACCCTGCTTCGCATCATGGCGGGAGTAGATACAGACATTCTCGGCGAAGCACGACCACAACCCGGCATCAACATCGGTTACCTTCAGCAGGAGCCGGAGCTGGATGAAAGCAAGGATGTACGTGGAAATGTCGAAGATGGTCTCAAGGAAGTGAAGGAAGCCCAGAGCAAACTTGACGAAGTATACGCGGCCTATGCAGAACCCGATGCAGACTTCGATGCGCTAGCTGCTGAGCAGGCACGACTGGAAAATATCATTCAGGCAGCAGACGCTCATAACCTGGATCACAAACTGGAAATTGCTGCCGACGCGCTACGCCTGCCACCCTGGGATGCGGATGTCAGCAAACTGTCAGGTGGTGAACGACGTCGTGTTGCTCTATGCCGCTTATTGCTATCAGCACCCGATATGCTGATACTCGACGAGCCTACCAACCATCTCGATGCAGAATCCGTGGCCTGGCTGGAGCGCTTCCTGGCAGAGTTTCCGGGTACCGTAGTAGCCGTGACCCACGACCGCTACTTCCTTGACAATGTTGCTGGCTGGATTCTGGAACTTGACCGAGGCCATGGTATTCCATGGGAAGGCAATTACTCGTCCTGGCTGGAGCAGAAGGAAAAACGCCTGGAACAGGAAGAAAAGAAAGAAGCCAGTCGTCAGAAAGCGATCAAGGCCGAACTGGAATGGGTACGTTCTAACGCCAAAGGACGCCATGCCAAGAGTAAGGCTCGTCTGTCTCGCTTCGAAGAACTGCAGTCTGAAGAATTCCAGAAGCGCAGTGAAACAAAATCACTCTATATACCCCCTGGCCCCCGGCTGGGTGACCTGGTGGTCGAAGCTAACGGTATTAGCAAGAGCTTTGGTGACCGACTACTATATGAAAACCTCAGCTTCAATTTACCCAAAGGCGGCATCGTTGGTGTAATCGGTCCGAATGGCGCAGGTAAAACGACCCTGTTTCGTATGATCACGGGTGAAGAAAAGCCCGATAGCGGTGAGTTCAGAATTGGTGATACAGTCGAATTCGCCTACGTCGATCAGAGTCGTGATGCGCTCACTGATGACAATACGGTATGGCAGGAAATCTCGGATGGCCTCGACAATATTGAAGTTGGTCGCTACACAACACCGTCACGCGCATACGTTGGGCACTTCAACTTCAAGGGAGAAGACCAGCAGAAATATATTAAACAGTTGTCAGGTGGTGAGCGCAATCGTGTGCATCTTGCCAAACTGCTGAAAAAAGGCGGCAATCTGTTATTACTCGACGAACCAACCAACGACCTGGATGTTGAAACACTGCGAGCTCTGGAAGAAGCGGTTCTGGACTTCCCTGGATGCGCGGTAATCATCTCCCACGATCGCTGGTTCCTGGATCGTATCGCAACCCATATACTGGCTTTTGAAGGTGACTCTCAGGTAACCTGGTTCGAAGGTAATTATTCAGATTACGAAGAAGACAGAAAACGCAGACTGGGTGATGAAGCCTTAAATCCACATCGTATCAAGTACAAGCCTCTAAAATAGGGCTCCATCTTGAGCATGATTAAACGGACGCATCATGCGTCCGTTTTTGTATCTCAGGCAATTACCTGTGCACCTAGTACACGTAATACCTCTTCTGCTGTTGTAACACCTTCGTTAACTTTATCTCTGGCGTCTTCTATCAGCGTTGTCATACCCTCCATTGTCGCCTGCTGTGTTAACTCAAGAAAACTGGCGTTTTTGGAAATAAGGTCGAGCATTTCGATACTGGGAATCAAAATCTCGTAAATCGCCGCACGCCCGGAATAACCTGTGTTATTGCATTTAGGGCAGCCTTTCCCATGATGGAAGGATAACTCACCCTTGTTAAACACATCACCCAGCTGATGCAGTATTTCCTGAGGAGCAGATGTCGTTTCCTTACAGTGTCTACAGATCTTGCGCACCAGCCGTTGGGCAACAACGGCCTGTAAAGCTGCGGCGATTACATGAGGTTTCAAGCCATAATCAATCAAACGTGTAATAGTGGTAATTGCTGAATTCGTATGCAAGGTTGAATAAACAAGATGCCCTGTTAGAGCAGCATGAAAGGCAACTTCTGCAGTTTCATAATCACGAACCTCACCTAGCAATACGACATCTGGGTCCTGTCGCAGGATAGATCTCAGAGCGGCAGCAAAATCCAGTCCTATTTTTTCCTTTACCATCACCTGACAGGCCTGATCCATAAAGTATTCAACAGGATCTTCAATCGTGACGTAATTTTTTTCTGGCGTCATATTATGTTGCATCATTGCATACAATGTAGTTGTTTTACCGCTGCCAGTTGGACCGGTCGACAATATAATACCCTGTGGCCGTGTAACAAGGTTATGTATCTTCATCAAGTTCGGAACTGAAAGCCCCAGATCATCTAACGACTGTAATGACGCATTACGATCGAGTAATCGCATTACAATTTTTTCACCGTTGATTGTTGGTATGGATGAAATTCGCAGATCGACAACACGCATTGGTGTTTTAATAGTGATACGACCATCCTGTGGACGTCGACGTTCGGTAATATCGAGTTCTGCCATAACCTTGATACGTGACACCAGAGGCATGAGCATATTAAGAGGAATATGTATTTTATCGTTTAACACGCCATCCATACGATAGCGAATAACAATATGCTTGGTTTGTGGATGGATATGAATATCACTGGACTTTAACCGTATTGCTTCAAGTATAATTGCATTAACCAGCCGAATAGCGGGTGGTTCTTCCGTGCCGTGAAGCAGTTCTTCAAGAGTCGCTTCTTCTTCATCATCTATGACGACTTCAATCCCCTCGAAGGGATCTGAGCCTGACATGAAAGATTCAATCTCCTCCATTGAGACATCATCATACAGTTCAGATATTTTCTTTTTAATATCATCAGAAGATGCAAGCACAGGCCTGACATCCAGTCGTATGATGAATCTGAGGTCATCGATTAGCCCAGTATCGAGAGGATCTGCCATTGCGAGAGTCAGGGATCGATCATCAGCAGAAACAGGTATAACCAGGTGATGATCACAGAAGGTACCAGGGATAAGCGCAAGTATTTCAGGATCGATTTTAGTTTCCTTGAGATCGATCTCATCCATTAACATATCTTTATTGAGTATCTTCCTGACAACAGCCTCATCAACCCAGCCCCTGTCAATAAGGCTTTTGATAATCGGCCTTTTTTTCACCTGCTGCATTTTATGCACGGCCTGAACCTGCTTATCAGTTAGCAGGCCTTTTTTATGCAGCATAATAGCAAGCTGTGATTTGTTCGTGACATTGAGCTTGACCAGCGAGCTGATTTCTTTGGCTTTATTAAGGTTCTGTTTTTTAAGCTCTTCGTTTTTCTTTACTAGCTCATATTGCTCGAATGCGAGGGCCACAGTAACCCTGAGATCATCATCATTCCAGGGTTTGAGTATAAACTTGTAAACTGCACCATCTTTAATAGCCGCCATAACCGCATCAGTATCAGCCTGCCCTGTCAGCATGATGCGTATCATATTTGGGTAAAGTTTTTTTGCCTCCTGCAGAAACTGAGCGCCATTCATACCCGGCATTTTGAAGTCAGAGATAACCAGCTGACAGGGGTTAGTCTTTAGATAATCGAGTGCTTCCTGGGCATTCGATGCGGTGTTTATAGTATATTTTTCTTTTCTAAAAACACGCTTTAACGCATTGAGTACATTAGACTCATCATCAACGAGTAACATCTTGTAAGGCACAAATTCTTCTTCGAACCCTGATGACTGTTCTTCATCTTCATCATCACTAAAAAGAGATGCATATTTGCCCATAACTAATCCAGTCGAATCCTGTATTATTCATGCAGGATAGGTAATGACAGTGTAACGGAGGTACCAACACCAGACTCGCTGGAAATGGATATATCTCCACCCATCGAAACAATAACTTCTTTCGCAACAGTTAACCCTAGACCCACACCCTTACCGACTTCACAGGTTGTGAAAAACGGGTCATAGACTTTACCAAGTGTTTCAGCGTTCATACCCACGCCATCATCCTGAATTATCACACCAACACTGTCATGATCATCCGACACATGTTCTTCTATACGAATAGAACCTGTCTCAGTGATTGCACTAACTGAATTATTCAGTACATTGATAATAACCTGTTTCAGCAGGCCAGGATTACAGCGGATAACAGCTGCTTCGTGTATATCTTTACTGATTGTTATAGTTTTATTATCAGGAATTACGATTTGGTCAGCAATAGACGATACGAAATCAACCACAGAAACCGTTTCCACCGCCTCAATATCCGCATCAGAAAACACCATTAGTGCGCTAACAATTGCCTTAATTCGCTCTCCACCAGAAACACTCTCGTCAATAAGATCAGTAAAGTCTTCAAGATCATATTCAATTTCATGTTCTTTCCAGTATTTATCTAATTCTGCTTTATCTGCAGCTGTCGTCAACAATTCACCAAACCCGATAAGGTTAGCCACGTATGTTTTTGATGTATTGAGATTACTTAAGATAAACCCCATCGGGTTATTAATTTCATGCGCGACTCCTGCAGCAAGCCGTCCAATTGCCGAATATCTCTCAGCCTGATACAACTGTTTCTGTTTCGCTTCTATAACAAGAACCTGCTGTTTGACACGAGCATCAAGCTGCTCACTTAGTGAGCGATACTTTTCTTCTGATATTTCGAGCTGCTCTTTCTTGGTTTTAATTTCCTCATAATCCGCATGAATCGCTTCTATGTGTAAACTGGAAGCCATAATGTATTTCTGATAAGCGGCCGCAACCATTTTTATGGTCGTATCAACCGCGGTAATTGTTGATTCATCAAGTTCATCGTCATAATGCAGCACACCGACCGTCTCGAATTCAATATCAATATCATGCGAATATCTGTATTCCTGCTTATCGCCTAATACGAGATTACCTTTATTATCAATGATGTAGAAATCACCAATTAGATTCTTGAGG
>JBFHWF010000011.1:0-53058 GCA_041589175.1 Gammaproteobacteria bacterium | reverse complement strand
TGTGAAAACTGCAAGGCCGAAGATAAAATTCCCGATGAGGCGTTGCTGGAAGAAGGTTATACCCAGGAACAGGTCGATGCCGGCATAACCCTGTATAAAGCCGTGGGTTGTGATGCCTGTGATAAAGGCTATAAGGGCCGTGTGGGTATCTACCAGGTACTGCCACTGTCTGAAGAAATCGGACGCATCATTATGCAGGGCGGTAATGCCCTTGATATTGCCGACCAGGCGAAGAAGGAAGGCATTGCAGATTTACGCACCTCCGGGCTGAAGAAAGCCCTCGATGGCATTACCAGCCTGGAAGAAGTCAACCGCGTGACTAAGGATTAATCATGGCACAAAAAAAACTAGAAAAAAGTAGCTACACCTGGGAAGGCAAAAACCGGGACGGTAAGGTTATAAAAGGCGAGCTGATGGCCGCCAGCCCCGACCTGGTAAAAGCCGAGCTCAGGAAACAGGGTATCGTTCCCAAAAAAGTCACCAAGAAGTCTGCGGGCCTGTTTGGCGGCGGTAAAAACAAACCCATTACCTCGGCAGATATCTGCGTATTCAGTCGCCAGATGGCCACCATGATGAAAGCCGGTGTGCCACTGGTGCAGTCATTTGATATTACCGCCGATGGCCACTCTAACAAAAGCATGTCGGAACTGATTTACACCATTAAGGCCGACGTGGAAGCGGGTGGCACCTTTGCCGATGCCATCTCCCGGCACCCAATGCACTTCGATGATCTGTTCTGCAACCTGGTTGCAGCGGGTGAACAATCCGGTGCGTTAGAAACCCTGCTGGAAAAGATCGCCACCTATAAAGAAAAAACCGAGGCGCTGAAATCCAAGATCAAGAAAGCCCTGTTTTACCCGGTATCGGTACTGGTGGTTGCCTTTATCGTTACCGCGATCCTGCTGATTTTCGTGGTGCCCTCCTTTGCCAGCATGTTCGCAGGCTTCGGTGCCGACCTGCCGGCATTTACCATGTTCGTGGTGAACCTGTCTGACTTTATGGTCGATTGGTGGTACATCATATTTGGCGGCATCATTGCCACTATCATGGCGTTTTCACAAACCTATAAACGCTCGCGAAAATTCCGCGATGGGCTGGACAAACTTTACCTCAAACTACCCGTGGTCGGTGACCTGGTAAAGAACTCATCGATCGCCCGTTTTTCACGAACTCTGTCCACCATGTTTGCCGCCGGTGTACCACTGGTTGAAGCTATGGACTCCGTGGCCGGCGCAACCGGTAATAATGAATATGTCAAAGCTATACTGACCCTTCGTGATGATCTCTCCAGCGGTCTGCAATTACAGAGCAGCCTGCAAGCCTTCCCTCATCTGTTCCCTAACATGGTGGTACAGATGGTATCCATTGGTGAAGAGTCCGGTGCACTGGACGATATGCTGGGTAAGGTTGCAGACTATTACGAAGCTGAAGTTGATAACTCCGTCGATGCGCTGACCAGCCTGATGGAACCTGCCATCATGGTGTTCCTGGCAGTCGTCATTGGTGGTCTGGTTATCGCCATGTACCTGCCAATCTTCAAGATGGGCGAAGTTATTGGCGGTGGATAATCTGTTCCAGGAAGTCGTACTCGCCTTCCAGCTGAGTAGTGGGTTGTTCTATAGCTGGATACTGTTTGTCGGGCTTTGCGTTGGCAGCTTTCTGAATGTTGTCATTTATCGTCTGCCTGTCATGCTGGAGAATGAATGGCGTAGTGACTGTCGACAGTTTCTGGAACTGGATACCGAAAACGATAAGCAGCAGCAAACCTTCAACCTGGCCGTGCCGGCTTCCAGCTGTCCACACTGCGGACACAAAATTCGCCTGTGGGAAAATATTCCGGTCATCAGTTATCTGCTTCTCAAGGGGCGCTGCTCAAACTGCAAGACACATATTTCCGTACAGTACCCGATCATCGAAGCTATTACCGGCCTGCTGTCGGTGGCCGTCGCCATGCACTATGGCGTGAGCTGGCAGACGACAATGGGGCTTTTTTTAACCTGGGTGCTGGTGGCGCTCACGGTTATCGATATCAAGAAGCAGTTACTCCCGGACAACCTGACCCTTCCCCTGTTATGGCTCGGTCTGATCGTAAACAGCAATAGCCTGTATACCGATTTAAACTCTGCGCTGTTTGGCGCGATTGTCGGCTATCTGTCACTGTGGAGCATTTATAAGCTCTTTAAACTGCTGACGGGTAAAGAAGGCATGGGCTATGGTGACTTCAAATTACTGGCCGCTCTCGGTGCCTGGATGGGCTGGCAGATGTTACCGCAGATTATTCTTCTGTCATCATTGGTCGGAGCCATTATCGGTATTATGATGGTTATCTTTACCGGCCGTGATCGACGCATCCCTATTCCTTTCGGCCCTTACCTTGCAATTGCTGGCTGGATTGCATTTATGTGGGGCAGCGAAATCAATCGTATCTGGCTGAATATTTAATACCGCCATGCTTAATGTTGCGCTCACAGGGGGAATCGGTTGCGGTAAATCCACGGTATGCAATGCATTTGCGGACCTTGGTGTTCCGATTATTGATACTGACCTGCTGGCACGGGAGCTGGTAGCACCCAATCAGCCTGCACTGCATGAACTCGTTGAGCATTTTGGTAATGGCATTCTCACTGTCGACGGCCATCTTAATCGTACACAACTCGCTAACATCGTATTCAACGACAGCACACAACGCAAAACCCTGGAAGCTATACTGCATCCACGTATCCGTAAACGGGTTGAAACGTTAAAACGGCAACTTAAAACCGCGTATTGTATCGTTGTGATCCCACTACTGTTTGAAACGCAGCAACAGGATCAGTATGACCACGTCATTGTTGTTGACTGCGATGTAAGCCAGCAGATTGCACGTACCCATGCAAGGGATGGCCGCAGTGAAGATGAAATTCGCAAGATTATTGCCACACAGGTAAGTCGTGATGAACGGCGCTCACTCGCAGATAGCATCATCGACAACAATCAGAAAGAGTCACAACTTAAACAACAGGTGCTAAAGTTACATCAACACCTTCTAGAACTCGCCGATAATCAATAATCGGTAGCACTGTATAGTTTTGTTGTGTATTATTTTGTACCAGTATATGTGCGAATATATGTACAAGAATAATTATTATAACCCTCACCACGGCTAACCTATGTCTGATCAACTGATATTTGAACAGCCCCTCAATGAACACATCCGTACATTTCTACGGCTTGAGCACCTGTTCAACCAGTTTCATCAACATATCGAACACACCTCCGACTGGGATACCCACAGCGCGGTAAAGGCCCTGCTCGATATCATGAGTATGCTGGGCCGCGGTGATATCAAACGGGAAACCATCAAGGAGCTGGAACGACAGAATGTCAGCCTGCAATCCTTCGTTGAAATTCCAGGCATTAATCATGGCAAGCTCACCGATATTATCAACGAGCAGAAAAACTGCCTTGAAGCACTACATGGTATAAGTGGAAATATAGGCCACGAACTGCAGCAGAATGAGCTGCTTAATGCCATTCGTCAGCGCCTTAGTATGCCCGGCGGTCTCTGTGATTTTGACCTGCCAATGTACGCACACTGGCTACATCAACCCTATGAACGTCGTTATGATATTTTGCAAGGCTGGTTCAAGCCATTTGAAATTCTAAACACGGCAATCAGCCTGATCCTGCAGGTGATTCGTGATAGCACCGATGCTATCGACGAAGTGGCCGAAAGCGGCTTTTACCAGAAAAATCTTGATACTAACCTGACCTGCCTGCTCATCAGGGTGATGCTACCGAAAGACACGACGGTGTTTCCCGAAATCAGCGCGGGTAAGCATCGCTTTACCATTCGCTTTCTGAAGACCCGTGATCCCTCACACCGCCCTGAGCAGGACAAAAACAATATCGACTTCAAACTGGCCTGTTGTATTCTTTAGCGCTCAGGAAGCTTAAATCGCAGGCGTGTCTGCTGCACGTCCCCCTGCTCATCCATTTTTACATTCACGATCCAGTCATTACGGCTCAGGCTACAGACCGGCAGCACAACCTGTGCAGATAGATGTTTCTCATCTTCTCGCAAGACTAATGTGTAACGGTTATACCCCATATCCATGCCTTCCATGTCGAACTCGACCCAGGCCGCCTCTGGTGGCTGTTCGTTATAACTCAGTTCAACATGGAAAGGATGCAGTGCTGATGGAATTCCCCTGAAAGACAATTTATAAGTGTTAGTGCCATGCTT
The DNA here is from genome assembly GCA_041589175.1 of Gammaproteobacteria bacterium. Lineage (GTDB taxonomy): Bacteria > Pseudomonadota > Gammaproteobacteria > SZUA-229 > SZUA-229 > SZUA-229. The sequence goes on along the minus strand of JBFHWF010000011.1, from coordinate 48,833 downwards.
CACAGAACAGCTCTGACTAAGAATATCGCAATCCGACTCGACAACATTTACTGGTATCTCGGTAGGCGGCTTCAGAAAACTGCCCACCAGATAGGCAAACACAAATATCAGCACAACGACGAGTAATGCCTTCATAGTTGAGACACTCCCCAGAAACTGGAAATTGCCGCGACACCCTGTGCACCTCGTTGCTGTGCTTCATCGATATCATCTGCTGACATACCACCCAGAGCATACACAGGCGTGCTGACTGACTTAATCATTTGCTCGAACTTGTCCCAGCCTATACCGGGTTCACCGGGATGACTGGTCGTGGGCTTCACCGGCGACAACAGCAGAAGGTCGGCCTGCAATAAAGTCGCATGTCGTAGATCATCTTCTGTATGGCAGGATGCTGAGAGAAACATCTGCGCATTCACTGGACGATGCGGATATTGATGCAACTGCTGACTGGTGAGGTGCAGACCGTCACAGCTGCATTGCGATATCGTTTCCTTATCCGTATTAACCAGCAAGCTCGCACCATACTGCTGGCACAGGGGATGTGCGGCTCCGGAAAGTTGTATCAGCTCATCTGTGGCAAGACCTTTTGCTCGCAGTTGCACAAGCCGAATTCCGTTCTGTAAACTCTGTTGCAGACGCTGCAAGAAATCAGTCTGGTTTTCGAATTTCCCAGTGATCATAAATTGCGCTGGAAGTTGCAGGCGACGAATAATTGCACGATTGGCCTGTGGAAAATCAACGGGATTCAGTGTTGCAATATTATGCCACTCCACACGCTGGCCCTCATTACCTCTGGGCTCTCCCTGGAAGTCTGTCACTTCCCATATATCTAGCAACACGGTTTTATCTGGATACTCATGGCGTATCTGCATCATGGGCCGGCATTGCAGAACCATAATAGCAAGCTCTTCCTGCAATTCTCGATTAAGTGCATCTCTGGCACTTTCTCCCACCTCACACTTACCACCGGGAAACTCCCACAAGCCCCCCATGTGAACATCCGTAGGCCTTAGCGAAACCAGCACATTCTGTTGCTGAGTAATGACGGCAACGACAACATGAATATGCTCTGTCATATCGGGAAGGGATCAGCTGCGATATTCCGCATTGATCCTGACATAGTCGTAGGAAAGATCACTGGTCCATATGGTTGCAGACTCATTACCCGTTTTAAGCAGAATACGGATTGTGATTTCGTCCTGATCCATGACTGCCTGCCCCTGCTGTTCGGTATATGCGGGGTCGCGCCCACCGGCCGATACAATTCTGACATCACCTAGAAAAATTTCGATCTGCTCAATTACAAAATCGACACCCGCACGACCAACCGCTGCGAGGATACGCCCCCAGTTTGGATCGCTGGCAAACAGCGCCGTTTTCACCAGTGGCGAGTGCGCAACGGTATAAGCGACTTTACGTGCATCCTCCAGCGTCTGTGCATCTTCAACCTGCAGGGTAATAAATTTGGTTGCACCCTCTGCATCACGAATAATGGCCTGGGCCAGATAACGACACACGTCGATGATGCATTCGAGTAGTACCTGATAGTCATGACCCTTCTGCGTAATCGGTGCATTACCGGCGCAGCCAGTAGCCATTAAAACGCAGGCATCATTCGTCGAGGTATCGCTATCAACTGTGATCGAATTAAATGAGAGATTAACCGCATCTGTTAAACATTCCTGAAGCAGTTGCGGACTGACAGCAGCATCGGTGCCAATATATGACAACATGGTCGCCATATTCGGCTGAATCATACCCGCTCCCTTCGACAGGCCGGTTACCGTAATCGTATTACCGTTGAGGGAGAACTGTCTGGAAACACCTTTCAGCAAAGTATCCGTGGTCATGATGCCACGGCCAGCTTTCAGCCAGTTATCTTCATCAAGTTGACTGAATAAATCTGGTAATGCTTTTTCAATTTTTTCAACCGGCAGGTTTTCACCAATCACACCCGTTGAAAATGGTAATACCTGGCTAGCTTCACAATCAGCCTGCTCGGCAACACGTTCGCAACAACGTTTAGCGTCTTGCAATCCCTGAGTACCGGTACCCGCATTGGCATTACCTGAATTAATTAACAGGTAACGACTTGAAGACTTTTCAAGGTGCTGTTTTGCAAGCGTAACGGGGGCTGCACAAAAACGATTACGAGTAAAAACCGCTGCGCAGCTGGAAGCTTCCTGCATTTCAATCAGCACAACATCGGTTGAGCCGTTCTTTTTGATTCCCGCGGCACTGGCGGCAAGTCGTATTCCCTTAACCGGCAGTAGCTTGTCAGGTTCAGTAAGTCCAACAGCCATTTAACTCAGCTTTCCATGACATTGTTTGAACTTCTTACCGGAGCCACAATAGCAGGGGTCGTTACGGCCAATCTTCTTATCCTGTCGAACAAAGGGTGTGTGACCATTTTCATCGGGCACCGGTGACTCTGACGCCATTGCTTCGCTATTGGCATGTTCGAAATTCATATCCGTCGGCATCTGCTGCTGACGTTCAAGCTCTTCGATTTCTTCCTGTGTGCGAATTTCAACGCGACACAACGTAGAGATTACTTCGAGCTTAATCTGCTCCAGCATTTCGGTGAACATTTCGAACGATTCACGCTTATATTCCTGTTTGGGGTTTTTCTGGGCCATAGCTCGAAGGTTGATGCTCTGGCGCAGGTAATCCATTGCCGCAAGATGCTCTTTCCAGTGTGCATCCAGCACCTGCAATAACACATACTTTTCGAAGCGGCGTAATTCTTCGGCACCAACCACTGCTTCTTTCTGCTTATAGGCATCGGTTAGTTCCTGAATAATTTTCTCAGCCATGTTGTATTCATTCAGCTGATCATCTTCGTCTAACCATTTACGAATATCAAAGCGATTACCGGTTTCTTCTTCCAGTGCTTTTTCGAGCCCATCAATATCCCACTGCTCTTCAAGCGTGCCTGCAGGAATATAGGTATTCACCATATTCTCAACGACATCTTCACGGATCGACTCAACGACTTCGCTCAGGTCCGTTTCCTGCATCATTTCATTACGTTGCTGATATACAACCTTGCGCTGGTCGTTGGCTACATCATCGTATTCGAGCAGCTGCTTACGAATATCGAAGTTGTGACCTTCAACTTTGCGCTGAGCATTTTCGATTGAGCGGGATACCCAGGGATGCTCGATCGCCTCACCTTCCTGCATACCCAGTTTTTTCATCAATCCCGCCACCTTATCTGATGCAAAGATACGCATCAGATCATCTTTCAATGACAGATAAAAACGCGTTGACCCCGGATCACCCTGACGCCCCGAACGACCACGTAGCTGATTGTCGATGCGACGTGATTCATGTCGCTCACTACCAATCACGTGAAGACCACCTGCGGACAGTACCTGCTCATGGCGTTGTTTCCAGGCCTCGCGTATCGATGCTTTTTCTTCTTCGCTAATCTCGCCCTTTGCATCGATCTCTACATCGACATTTCCGCCGAGCATAATATCGGTACCACGGCCTGCCATATTAGTAGCAATGGTTACCGCACCGGGAATACCCGCTTCTGCGATAATCATGGCCTCTCGTTCATGCTGCTTGGCATTCAGCACGTTATGTTTAATACCCGCTTTTTTAAGTAGCCCAGAAAGATATTCTGACGCTTCGATTGAAGCCGTACCAACCAGTACCGGCTGCTGTCGTTCAACACAATCCTTGACGTCTTCAACAATAGCGTTGAATTTTTCTTCTACGGTGAGAAATATCAGGTCGCCATAATCTTTACGAGCAATAGGCAGGTTGGTTGGAATCACCATCACTTCCAGTCCGTAAATTGACTGGAATTCAAATGCTTCGGTATCCGCCGTACCCGTCATGCCTGCGAGCTTGTCATACAGGCGGAAATAGTTCTGGAAGGTAATCGAGGCCAGTGTCTGGTTTTCATTCTCGATATGCACACCCTCTTTGGCTTCGATAGCCTGATGCAGGCCATCGGACCAGCGGCGGCCTTCCATGGTCCGGCCAGTGAATTCATCAACGATAACAATTTTTCCATCCTGAATAATGTAGTGAACATCTTTCTGATAGAGTTTGTTTGCACGAATAGACGCATTAAGATAATGCAGCAAATTAATATTAGCCGCGCTATAGAGGCTATCGTTTTCGTCAAGAATACCTTCACGTATGAGCATCTGCTCGACTTTCTCATGCCCCTGCTCAGTGATATAGACCTGCTTGTTTTTCTCATCAACTGTGAAATCGCCGGTTGGCTCTTCTTCTTTACTCGCCGCAGGTTCGCCCTGCTCCAGCTCTTTCACCAGCTCATTAAACTTTAAATACAGTTCAGAGTTGTCATTTGTGGGACCAGAAATAATTAATGGGGTACGAGCTTCATCGATAAGAATAGAGTCCACTTCATCGACGATGGCAAAGTTCAGTTCGCGCTGAACTTTTTCTTCCGTACTAAAGGCCATGTTGTCGCGCAGATAGTCAAAGCCAAATTCGTTATTTGTACCGTAAGTAATGTCTGCTGCATATGCCTGCTTTTTCGCCAGTGGGTCCATGCCAGAAACAGCGACACCTGTACTTAGCCCGAGAAAACCATAAAGCTTACCCATCCAGTTAGCATCACGTTGTGCTAGGTAATCATTAACCGTGATTACGTGCACGCCTTTTCCGGACAGGGCATTCAGGTAAGCTGCGAGAGTTGCCACCAGCGTTTTACCTTCACCGGTACGCATTTCCGAGATATTGCCATTATGCAGCACAATACCGCCGATCATCTGCACATCGAAGTGGCGCATATCGAGTACACGGCGCCCCGCTTCACGAACTGTCGCAAAGGCTTCAGGTAGCAGGTCATCGAGACTTTCCCCCTGGGCCAGACGATCACGATATTCCTGCGTTTTCGCACCTAGCTGTTCATCCGTCAGCTTTTCGAAATCGGGTTCCAGTGCATTGATGCGGTTGACAACTTTGCGATATTTTTTTACCTGACGGTCATTGCGACTGCCAAAGATTTTTCGCACTAAACTGGATACCATTGTAAATCCTTAAATTCTCACGAGGCGGTGTATAAAAGACTGGTATTATGCCCTAGAAAGCCCGATGGCATAAGCGTTTGCGCGCAATATTTGATAAATTTCGAGGATTTTTTAGCTGGATTAGACAATCTGCTCAATAAAGCAAATTAGACATAGATGCGCGGGGCAGCAGCAGCTTTTCGCCTGCTGCTAGCGAATACTGACAAATGAGTTATCGTTTCTGTGCGACGAATTTCTGTGGGTTAATCTGGCGACCGTTGCGCAGTACTTCAAAATGCACATGGGGGCCGGTCGAGCGCCCGGTTGAACCCATCAGAGATATTACCTGGCCCTTTTTCACAGTATCACCGACTTCCACCAGGTTTTTCGCATTATGTCCATAGCGGGTGACATAGCCATTACCATGATTGATCTCAACGAGGTTACCATAATTATAACGCTTGCCTGACCAGGTCACGACGCCACCTGCGACAGCCAGCACATCAGAACCAGACTTGGCTGCAAAATCCATTCCCTTATGAAACTGTAACTTACCGGTAAACGGATTGGTACGCATACCATAGTAGGATGAAATCCAGCCGCGCCGTATAGGACGACCTTCAGGGAAAACCTCTTCCTGCATATTGCTGCTGATCAGGATATTCTCCAGCACGCCCAGCTGCTGTTCGCGGTCTTCAAGTTCAGAGATCACCGCGTCTAACTCACTGCCGAAATCCAGCTCATGCAGACCTGGCTCATCGGGGCCACCTACACCGGGTGTTTCCTCAAAGTTGAATTCGCCCCGATCCAGCTTGGCAATTGTCACCAGCTTCTGACCCAGTGCATTCAGCCGCATCGCATGTGCCTGGACTTCGCCAAGGCGCGCCGCCAGTGCATCGAGATCAGCTCTGGCATGAAAACGGGTCTGATTGATCAGTTCACGCTGCAACTGAATTTCCTGTTGTATGGAGCTTATACTGGAAGATGAAGCCTGGTTCTGACCCAGCCAGTAGCCAAGTAAACCCAGTGACATAGCAAACAGCAGACCGAACAGACCCAGCATCATAATCTGTGTAGGGCTACCGATCTGAATACGGCAGGGACGACCTCTGAATTTACTAAGTAGAATAATATCCATACGGAAAAACTTTAGTGTAAAGAATAACCTAAGGCTAGATCATAAACCAAAATATAGATGAAAAGTAGAAATAACGCACATTGGAGGACAATTTTTGCATAAAATAATCACCTGCTCTACTAACCATAACACAGACTCGGCTTTTTGCTACAGGAAGCCGGCTCGGAACTACCCCTGAAAGGGTCCATACAGCTGCCAATGCAATCACTCACTAACAAACTGAGTCAACATATTCTCGCTAAAACCCGATTTCTGCGGCAGTTGCAGAAGCTGGTGACTTCCTGTCTGCCACTCGACTGTCATGAGCATATTCAGGTAACCGGAATACGTGAAAACCAGCTAATCATCCTCACGGACTCACCTGTCTGGCAAACCCGTTTACGCCTCTATAGCCCAACGATGATCGACGCGATAAACCAGCAGGATAGCCTGCCAATGGTAAATCGCGTAAAAATTCGACTTTCGCCTCTACAGCGAGAGATCGAGAAACCGGCACCTGAGCCTCGCAACCTGAGTGATAACAGCGCTCGCATCATCGCGCAAACTGCCAGCGCAATAGATGACACCGGCCTGCAAGCCGCTCTGTACAAACTCTCTCAACGCAGTGAACAGAAAAAGAAAAAGCCCTGACAATAACTATTGCAGGGCTTCCCTATCAGTTCAATTTGTATTTTCAGGCCTGTACCGGCTGTGCATATGAAATAGGTGAGCTTGCCGAGTCATCTTCGAAGGTCACCTCTTCCCACGCATCCGGTTGCGCTATCAGCGTCTTGAGCAGCGCATTATTCAGTGCATGTCCTGAGCGGTAACCCGAGTATGCACCTATCAGGCTATGCCCAAGTAAATACAGGTCGCCTATCGCGTCGAGAATCTTGTGTTTTACAAACTCATCCTGATAGCGCAGACCGTCTTCGTTTAGTACCTTGAAGTCATCCACGCCAATGGCATTATCCAGGCTTGCCCCCAGCGCAAGGTTATTTTCACGCAGTTTTTCAAAGTCACTCATAAAACCAAATGTGCGAGCACGACTCACTTCCTTTACAAAGGAGGTGGAGGAAAAATCGATCTCTGCCTGCTGAGGGGTACCATTGAATACAGGGTGATTAAAGTCGATGGTAAAGCTTACCTTAAAGCCTTCAAATGGCTCGAATTTCGCCCATTTATCCTGCTCTTCAACAATGACCGGTTTCTTAATACGAATAAAGCGCTTTGGTGCGGCCTGTTCCACAATACCTGCGGACTGCAGCAGGAACACAAACGGACCGGAACTACCATCCATAATAGGCACTTCATCTGCACTCAGGTCGACATAGGCATTATCAATTCCCAGACCTGCCATTGCAGATAACAGGTGCTCAACCGTAGAGACCTTGGCGCCATTTTCACCCAGCGTGGTTGACAGCTGAGTGTCTACCACGTTCTCTGCACGCGCGTGGATATCCACGGGCGTATCCAGGTCGACACGTCGAAAAATAACACCGGTGTCCGGCGCAGCTGGACGGAGTGTCAGGTATACTTTATTACCCGTGTGCAGACCGACACCGGTTGCGCGGATAACATTCTTAATAGTGCGTTGACGAATCAAGTCGTAAATTCCTGTTTTTATTGCCTTTTTTTGGCCAAAACCGTAACTTGTACGGTAAAATTGCGCCAAATTATACATGCAATGTCACAATTTGGACATAACTATCTGTTAGGGCCAAATTATAGGCGTTTATCGTAATAAAACCTCAAACTTGCGCACAAAACCTATACCTGGCTGTAACTTGTGAATTTCACCTATTGCACAACATCCATTCACATTCCGCCTAATCGGCCTGACGACGTAAAAATGCAGGAATATCCAGCATGTCATCATCCAGCGAGTTTACCAGCCCATCACCGGCAGCCTTTTTCCGTTGTACTGTTGGCTTATCATAGTCAGCATAGTCAACATTACCACTTGGCGTGCGCTTGACGATTCGCATTGGATCCTTTGCAGTGCTCTGCATCTGATGCCCCAGACCCGTTGCTACAACTGTGACACGCAGATCGTCCTGAAGTTCAGGATCGATTGCCGTACCCATCACAACAACCGCTTCGTCAGATGCAAATGAACTGATAATTGCACCGATATCTTCAAACTCACCTAAGGTCAGGTTAGTTCCGGTTACATTAACAAGGATACCACGTGCGCCCTTGATATTAACATCTTCAAGTAGCGGGCTGGCAATTGCCGATTCTGCAGCCATCGCGGCACGGTTTTCACCAGATGCGATACCTGAGCCCATCATACCCATACCATTCTGCGACATAACGGTACGAACATCCGCGAAGTCAACGTTGATTACACCAGGATGCGTTATCAGTTCGGTGATGCCCTGAACCGCGTTGTGCAGTACATCATTAGCACCATTAAAGGCATTCATCAGATCAAACTCACGACCGTATACACTCAGCAGTTTGTCATTTGGAATCGTAATCAGTGAGTCCACATGCTGACTTAACTCCATAATACCCTGCTGAGCAATTTTCATTCGGCTAGCGCCTTCGAATACAAATGGCTTGGTTACAACACCAACCGCCAGAATACCCATATCGCGTGCGATCTGAGCAACAACCGGAGCCGCACCCGTTCCAGTTCCACCACCCATACCTGCGGTAACAAAAATCATATCCGCACCCATGATGATTTCCTGGATACGCTCACGATCTTCGAGTGCTGCCTGGCGACCAATATCCGGATTGGCGCCTGCGCCCAGACCTTTGGTGATATTACTGCCAATTTGTAGAGAAGTAGCACCATTCACTTTCGTTAGTGCCTGGGCATCGGTATTTGCACAGATAAAGTCAACGCCTTCAATACCCGTCGATACCATGTGCTTGACCGCATTACCGCCACCGCCGCCAACACCAACGACTTTAATGACGGCATCTTGTGCAACAGAATCCATCAACTCAAACATTTGCTATCTCCTCATTTGTATTTTTATTGTACGAAGTTAACTTCGACTGTAAATTAAAAATTGAATTTTTTTTTGCCCGACATCTCATTTCGGGTCTGCCTAAAAATTGCCCTGGAACCAGTTTTTCATTCGTTCCCATACGCCTTTTACACCCCCTTCTTTAGAGAAATATCGAGTACCACTATTCTGATGTTGCTCACCAAACAGAAGTAAGCCAACACCGGTTGCATGAATTGGATTTGTTACCACATCAGCCAGACCACTGACATACTGTGGTGTTCCTAGTCGAACTGGCATATGGAAAATTTCTTCTGCCAGATCTACCACGCCTTCCATCTTTGAGCTACCCCCGGTAAGCACGATACCGGCGGCAATAATATCTTCGAAACCACTCTTACGCAGTTCTGCCTGCACAAGTGTTAGCAGCTCGTCATAACGTGGCTCTACAACTTCGGCCAGTGTCTGCCGTGATAATTTACGCGGCGGCCGGTCTCCGACACTGGGAACTTCAATTGTTTCATCAGGATTCGCGAGTTGCCTTAATGCACAGGCGTATTTAATTTTAATTTCATCGGCATACTGCGTTGGCGTGCGAAGTGCGACCGCGATATCATTGGTTACCTGATCACCTGCAATCGGTATTACCGCCGTATGGCGAATTGCACCATCAGCAAATACCGCAATGTCGGTTGTGCCACCACCAATATCGACAAGACATACACCCAGCTCTTTTTCATCATCAGTTAAAACAGAATAACTTGATGCCAGCTGCTCCAGAATAATGTCATCAACTTCCAGCCCACAGCGACGCACGCATTTGATGATATTCTGTGCAGCGCCTACTGCACCGGTTACCAGGTGAACCTTGGCTTCCAGTCGCACTCCGGACATACCAATCGGCTCACGAATACCTTCCTGATCATCGATAATAAATTCCTGTGGAAGAATATGAAGAATTCTCTGGTCAGCTGGTATGGCAACTGCTCGTGCAGCATCGATGACACGATCCAGGTCCATATCACTGACTTCCCGATCTTTGATTGCCACAATACCGTGGGAATTAATACTCTTGATATGACTTCCAGCTATACCTGCATATACGGAATTGATCTGACAGCCTGCCATCAGCTCAGCTTCTTCTACTGCTCGTTGTATTGACTGAACCGTTGACTCGATATTAACCACGACACCTTTTTTCAGACCTTTTGATGGATGAGATCCCAGACCAATAATTTCGATCTCACCTTCCGGCGTTACTTCACCGACAATCGCCACGACTTTGGAAGTGCCGATATCCAGCCCAACAATCAGGTTTTTATCTGTCTTTTTTGTCATTCTCGTTATGCCTCATTCCAGGCCACTGCAAAGCCATTTGTGTATCGCATGTCCACATATTGAATCCCGCGTCTATCACTCTGCAGGTTATCGTTATATACATTTACAAAACGACTCAGCCTTTCATGCACCTGCTGACGACCCAGTCGTAATTGCATACCATTAGTTAAGGTCAATGACCATGAACGCCTGGCATCCAGTGTCATGCGCTGTATATACAAGCCGGTATCGAGTAGCCATGCCTGCATACGTGCCATTTCCTGTAGCATTGATTGATGATGACCTTCGGGACCTTCCAGTACCGGCAAATCAATATCAATCATTTTCTGCGGTTTAAACAACTTGCCCTTGGCACTTAAAAGCTCATCCTTATACCAGTACACAACAGGCTGTTTTTCTATCACACGAATCAGAATCTGATCCGGCCACTGCCGTCTGACAGATACGTCTTCAACCCAGGGCATATCTGATAATGCATGTCTGACACTTTCCAGGTCTATACTAAATAAACCACCGTTCACGGCTGGTAACGCCCTGTCTCTCAGCTGTGATTTATCCAGATATTTAAATTCACCTTCTATCTTTACAGACTGTACGGGCCACATCTGTTTTAGCGACAGGTTCTGAGCCACATAAACCATCACCATCAGAAATACTGCCAGCATGAATAATCCGGGATGCCACAGGTTCTGTAGCAGGCCAGACAGCTTCTGCATTCGTCTGTCTTGCTGATGCACCTTTCTCGCTGTTGTTCTAACTGCCTGTCGGGTTTTAGCCATTTAATTTTGCTCCCTGCAAAATTTTCAGTACCAGGTCATCAAACTCGATCCCTGCCTGTCGCGCCGCCATTGGAACCAGACTGTGATCGGTCATTCCGGGCACTGTATTCACTTCAATCAGCCAGGGCTGTTGTTGCGCATCCAGCATAAAATCCACTCGACCCCAGCCCTGTAAGCCAATTGCGTTGAACGCCTGCAACATCATTGCACCCAGTTCAGTTTCTGTTTCGGGCTGCAGGCCACAGGGGCAAATATACTGAGTATCATCAGACACATACTTTGCCTGATAGTCATAAAAATCGTGATCTGTTTTCAGGCGAATCATTGGCAATACCTGATTATCAAGAATCGCTGCCGTGTACTCTTCACCGGTAACAAAGGCCTCTGCTATGACCGTACCAACACATTCACGGGCTGCCTTCCATGCCTTTACCATATCATCCGCTCTAGTCACTTTACTGATCCCAATACTGGAACCTTCCAGCACAGGTTTAATCATCAATGGCAAACCAAGTTTTTCTACAGCGTTTATGCAGTCGGCTTCGCTGTTTAACTCCATATGTGCCGGTGTTGGTAACCCAATTCCTGTCCATAACTGTTTACACTTAAGCTTATCCATCGCCAGCGCAGAACCCAGCACACCACTCCCGGTATATGGCAGTTGATGCAGCTCCAGTAATGCCTGAATCACACCATCTTCCCCGCCTCGGCCATGCATAATGTTAAACACATGAGTGAATCCCTGGGTATTCAACTTTTCAACAATATTTCGATTCACATCAATTGCATGGGCATTGATTCCCTTGCGACGTAGTGCATCATAAACTGCCTGCCCGCTTTTCAGAGAAACCTCACGCTCGGCAGACCAGCCTCCCATAAATACAGCCACCTTCTCAAAGTGATTCATTGCCAACCTCCCCAATGATTTTCACTTCAGGAACAAGCTCAACACCCTGCTGCTGTTTGACGGCCTGTTGTACAAGATGCATCAGGTGCTCGATATCTGCGGCACTTGCCTGTCCAACATTGATAATAAAATTGGCATGCTTTTCTGATACTTCAGCATCACCTACACGTTTACCCTTAAGCCCACTGGCCTCGATCAGTCTAGCTGCATAATCACCCTGTGGGTTTTTGAAAACAGAACCACAACTGGGTAGACCCGTTGGCTGTGTCTGATTACGTTTTTCCAGTAAGGCTTTTACCTGCTCCGCGGCTTTTTCACCATCGCCTGCAGCGAACTCAAACAGCGCCTCAACAAACCATTCATTTTCATATCCACGAACACTACGGTACGCGACATTAAATTCACCAGGTTTACGATCATGCAGTTCGCCATATTGATCAACTGTCGTCACCTGTTTAACATGCTTCCAGGTTTCATTTCCAAAGGCACCAGCATTCATGGCCAGTGCTCCACCAATCAGCCCGGGAATACCCGCAAAAAATTCACCACCAATCCGGTTATTTCGGTGACAGTAGCGTGCCAGTTTTGCACAGCTGGTTCCGGCACCGACTCGTATTAGCCCGCCCGCTGTTTCTTCGATTGAAGCCAGGCTGCCTTTCAGCGCAATCACGGTCCCGCGAATACCACTATCCCGCACCAGCAAGTTACTCCCCAGACCAACAAACACCAGCTCTTCATCCTCAGGCAAATCCGCTAGAAATTGCGCGAGATCCTCGACATCAGCAGGCGTATAAAACTGATCTGCAGGGCCGCCTACACGCCAGCTGGTGTGTTTCGACATTGGCTCATCAAACTTCAACTCGCCTCGATATGTATTCTGCTTTGTTGCCGCCATCATACTGCCAGCGCCTCCGGTAGCTTCTCCGCAATAGCACCAATACTACCGGCCCCCAGCGTGAGTAACACATCACCATCTTCAACAACATCAAGAATACTTTCGTTCAACTCTTCCAGGTCTTCTACAAATACCGGATTTACACGACCACGTGCACGAATTGCTGCACACAGTGCACGACCATCAGCACCCGCAATATGCTCTTCACCGGCTGCGTAAACCTCTGTTACCAGCAATGCATCTGCCGACGACAACACCTTACTAAAATCTTCGAATAAATCACGGGTACGTGAATAACGATGCGGTTGAAAAACGACAACTATTCGCTGTTTACCCCATGCACCCTTAGCTGCCTCCAGGGTTGCACGAATTTCTGTTGGATGATGTCCATAATCATCCACCAGTAGCAGCTTACCTTTACGCGTTTCGATCATGCCGTACTGCTGCATGCGTCGACCAATGCCGTCGAACTGGCTTAATGCACTTTGCATTGAGGCAACATCGATACCCAGCAAGTGGGCGACACCGATTGCTGCAAGAGAATTCAGGACATTGTGTCTACCGGGAAGATTCAACGTAACAGGAACGCTACTGCTTTCACCCGGGATAGTTAGTTCATAGTGGCATTGCATACCATTACAGCGAATATTCTCAGCTCGAATATCGGCTTCACTTTCGATACCATACGTAAGCACTGGTCGTGAAATATTTTCCATCACCTCACACACTACTGGATCATCAAGACATACGATCGCTCGACCATAGAATGGCAAATGATGCATAAATTCCACGAATGACTGTTTATAACGCTCAAAGTCACCATCATGGGTTTCCAGGTGATCGGCATCAATATTGGTGACTACAGAGAGCATCGGCTGTAACAGCAGAAATGAAGCGTCACTTTCATCCGCTTCGGCTACAAAATATTTTCCACTACCCAGTCGTGCGTTAGTCGCAGCGCTGTTTAGCTTACCCCCGATTACATAGGTTGGATCAAGCCCATCTTCTATTAGAATACTTGCCGTCAGACTGGTTGTGGTTGTCTTACCATGCGTTCCCGCAATTGCGATGCCATAGCGAAAACGCATGATTTCAGCCAGCATTTCAGCACGGCGAATAACAGGAATACGTTGTTCACGGGCAGCTTTAACTTCGACATTATCGACTGATATCGCCGTTGAAACGACAACGACTTCAGTGTCACTTACGTTCTCTTCGCGTTGACCAATAAATATTGTCGCACCCTGCTGCTGCAAACGTTGTGTTGCCGCATTTTCACGAATGTCAGAGCCGGATATCTCGTAACCAAGATTTAATAGCACCTCGGCGATCCCGCACATACCGACACCACCAATACCAACGAAGTGAACCCGGCGAATTTTACGCATAGGATGAGTTTCAATTAACATGATACCCTCCTGCATCTATACATGCCTGAGCAACCTGTCGAGTAGATTCAGGCTTGCCTAGTTTGCGTGCGCATACTGCCATGTCGATGATCTTCTTTCTATCAAGCATCATCAGTTCTTGAGCAAGACCTTCAGCTGTCAATTCGTTCTGCTGTATTAATATTCCAGCTTCTGCATCACTTAAGTAGTGCGCATTTGCTGTCTGATGATCATCCACAGCATATGGATAAGGCACCAGTATTGATGCAACACCCGCAGCAGCCAGCTCTGAAACTGTCATTGCACCAGCACGACAGATAACAAGATCAGCCCATGCGTACATTTCAGGCATATTATCAATATACTCAATCACTTCAGCTTCTATATTTGCTGCCAGATAGTTCTGCTGTGTTTTCTGTAAATGCCCTTTCCCCGTCTGGTGACGAATATTCAGAGATTTATCCTTGCCAATAATTTTACAGGCCTCGGGTACCACCTGATTCAGTTTCATCGCTCCCAGGCTGCCACCAAATATCAGGATGTTTAATGTATCGCTTCTATCCTGCAAACGAATTTCAGGCTCTTCAATTGCTGTTATCGCATCACGCACCGGGTTACCCACATGCTCTGCCTTTGTATTGAAGCTCTGCGGAAATGCTTCGAACACTCGCGTAGCTATCCATGACAGGAATTTATTACTCATCCCCGGAACTGCATTCTGCTCATGTATCAATAAGGGTATTCTTGCCAGCCTCGCCATCAGGCCGCCCGGCGCGGAAACAAAGCCACCCATTCCCAGTACTACAGCTGGCTGACGATGCCGTAATATTTTTAGCGCCTGATAACAGGCAGACATCATCTTCAATGGTGCTAGCAATAGTGTTTTAACACCCTTACCACGAATACCATGCATGCCTAACCATTCGATATCAATTCCAGCCTGTGGAACCAGACGTGCCTCAATCCCCTTCCGTGTTCCCATCCAGATCACCGGAACTCCCCGGCTACGCAGCTCATCAGCAACAGCCAGGGCTGGGTACACGTGTCCGCCTGTACCACCTGCCATAATCATCACGGGTTGCATTAGCAATTCACTCATGCTGCCTCCCGTATACGTCTGGGCACTGCTGTTTTCTTACCTGCTTTTTCTCTGCGCGTTTTAGATGCTCGTGCAACTGCCCTGATTGGCATTGCCTGCCCATTGGAGCATTCATAGGCAATACGCAGCAACAATCCTGTCGATGCACACACAACGATTAGACTACTGCCCCCGTAACTCATTAAGGGTAAAGTCAGGCCCTTCGTTGGTAACACGCCCATATTTACACCAATATTGATGAATGCCTGCAAGCCCAGCCAGATACCAATGCCATAGGCCAGATAGCTTGCAAACTGATTACCCGCAAGCTCTGCCTTTCTTGCGATCATAAATGTTCTGAAAACCAGTGCCGTGAACAGGCCAATGACGACAACCACACCAATTAACCCTAACTCCTCTGCCATTACTGCAAAGACAAAATCGGTATGCGCCTCTGGCAGATAAAATAATTTCTGCACACTACCGCCTAGCCCGGCACCAGTTAAGCCACCTGAACCGATTGCAATCAGCGATTGCGTTAGCTGAAAGCCCGTATCAAACGGATCTGCCCATGGATTTACAAACGCTGTAAGTCGCTCAAGCCGATATGGAGACGACATAACAAGCAACGCCGCTGCACTACCAAACAAAGTCAGCACTGCAACAAACTGACTAAAACGCGCACCTGCAAGAAAGGTCATACTCAGTACTGTTGCCATAATTACGACTGAAGCACCAAAATCGGGTTCAAGTAAAAGGAACATACAGACCAGACCAACCATGAGCATAGGTTTGATAAATCCCCATAGACTGCTCCTCACCTCTTCACTATGCCGCACCAGATAACCCGCCACATAAACCATGAGAAACAACTTAACAACTTCCGAAACCTGAAGATTAAATATACCGACAGGAATCCATCGTGTTGAACCATTAACGGTTTTACCTATACCGGGTATCAACACCAGAATAACCAGAAGAAATGATATCGCCAGTAAAATCATGCCTGCCTTTTCCCAGTACACCAGACGAATTCGGAATATCACTGCTGCAATAAATAACCCCAGCCCTGCTGCTATAAGTTGACGATATAAATAATAAAATGGTGTCGATGTTTTACTGTCTGCAATACTGATAGAAGCTGATGTCACCATAATCAGCCCGAGCACCAGTAAGGAACCGACCAGCACAACCAGCACCGTGTCGAGTCCTTCGAGCAGCACGGGACGCTCGCCCTCACCACGGGACATTTTCTGTGTTTGCTGGAACAGTATGGCCAGGTTCACTTTAATGCCTCAACTTCTTTCATAAAAACTTCACCGCGATGCTCAAACCCATTGAACATGTCGAAGCTCGCACAGGCGGGCGATAGCATTACCGTATCACCAGGGTGTGCAAGATCAGCCGCGATATGCACGGCATCCTTCATATCTTTTGCATAGAATGAAGGTATTTCTCCTTGCAGAGCCTGCTCAATCGCTGGCGCATCTTTGCCAATCAGCACAAACGTCCTGACCTTTCCACGCGATGCTTCCAGTAATGGCGAGAAGTCCTGCCCCTTGCCAACACCACCAACGATCAGGATCAGCTGATTACTCACCTGCAGGCCCTGAATCGCTGCGATAGTTGCACCTGTATTAGTCCCCTTGGAGTCGTTAACCCAGTTCACCTGCTCAATTTCTGCAACCCACTGGGTTCTGTGCGTAAGGCCAGTAAAGTTCGTCAAGGTAATCAGCATATCCGCAAGTGGGATATTCGCTGCCTCACCAAGTGCCAGGGCAGCTAATGCATTGGCCGTGTTATGACGCCCAGGTAAACGCAATGCGCGTTCTGTAATCAGTTTTTTGCCGCCTTTGCACAACCAGGTTTCATTTTCGATCTGCCGCAACCCATAATCACCATGTGCCGGCTCATGCAATGTAAAGCCACGTACAAACTGATGACCCCGTTGCATATGACTTACACACTCATCATCACGATTAATTACTGCGACTTTGCAGTTGATATATATTCGCTGCTTTGCTTGTGCATATTCTTCATAAGAATCATACCGATCCATATGGTCCGGGCTGACATTCAATACTGCCGCAGCAACAGGCCTGAGACTGTAAAGACTTTCCAGTTGAAAACTGGATAACTCCAGAATACAAAGATCGGCATCTGTAGATAAAAGCTCAAGCACCGGCACTCCGATATTGCCACCAACAACGGCATTGATTCCTGCTGTTCGCGCCATTTCCCCAAGCAGACTAATTACCGTACTCTTGCCATTTGAACCCGTAACCGCAATAACGGGTGCTGTCACCTGCTGCGCAAACAATTCCACATCACCTACAACACCCACACCCTGCTCAATAGCATGGCTAATTGCCGGCTCTTTCATCGAAACACCAGGACTGATTACGATCTGGCTCGCAGCCAGAAACAGCGCTTCGTCGAAGTCACCGAGGCAGATACTCACATCAGGATATAGCTGTTGACACTGTTCAAGTGCAGGTGGTTTTTCACGACTATCAACAACAACAATATTCTGGCCTTGATCTCGTAGATAACGCACGACAGACAGCCCTGTCAGCCCGAGGCCAACAACAAGCACATATGCTGATTTTTCGTTATCGTCAGTTACCATTGCTGTTACCAGTGCAGCTACCGAAATATTCGATAATGTATCTGCTGTTAATGTCATATCTGCCAGTAAACCGCTATCTTACTTTCAGTGATGCGAGCCCAATCAGCACCAGCACCACTGTGATAATCCAGAACCTAACAATCACTCTTGGTTCTGGCCAGCCCTTCAATTCAAAATGATGGTGCAGCGGCGCCATTCTGAAAATTCGCCGCCCCGTTAACTTGAATGACGCAACCTGCAGTATGACTGACACCGTTTCCATAACAAACACGCCACCCATAATCAGTAACACAAGCTCCTGCCGAACCAGTACTGCTACCACTCCAAGTGCTGCACCGAGCGCCAACGCACCAACGTCTCCCATAAATACCTGTGCGGGATACGTGTTAAACCAGAGAAAGCCTAGCCCTGCACCTACCAGTGCTCCGCAGAACACAACCAGCTCGCCAACACCACTCACATACGGAATCGCCAGATAATTCGCAAAGTTCACATGGCCAGTAACATACGCAAACACACCAAGCGCACCTGCAACCATTACGGTTGGCAGTATTGCCAGCCCATCAAGTCCGTCAGTTAGATTCACAGCGTTACTACTTCCAACAATGACAAAATAGGCAAGCACAATAAAGCCAGCACCCAATGGGATCATTGCGTCTTTAACAAATGGAATTATCAGCGTTGTCTCAATAGGCTGCTGCGCTGTCTGATAGATGTAGACCGCTGCACCAAGACCAAATACGGTCTGCCAGAAATATTTTGCTTTAGCAGACAGGCCTTTACTATTTCCGCCTTTAAGCTTTTTAAAATCATCAATAAATCCAATAGCGCCAAACAACAATGTCACAACAAGCGCAATTAGTACCTGGCGATTTTCCAGATCCATCCACAATAAAGTACTCACAGCTACTGCTACCAGAATCAGGGATCCACCCATTGTAGGAGTACCCGCCTTGGAAAGATGAGCCTGTGGACCATCATCGCGGACATTCTGACCGATTTTGTACATCGTCAGCTTGCGTATCATCGATGGCCCTATCACCAGTGAAATCAATAAAGCCGTCAACGTTCCAAGAATCGCCCTGAGCGTCAGATATCGGAATACATTAAAACCGCTTTCGTATTGCACCAGGTAATCTGCAAGCCATAACAGCATCAGCCATCCCCCTTAATAAGCGCATTAACGACATCTTCCATCTGCATAAAGCGAGACCCCTTCACCAGCAGCCCCAGCTCCTCAGGCCTGTTACTTTCAATATATTCGAGCAGCGCCTGTTTATCTTTAAAATGCACTGCCGAGGCTCCAAACGCATCGACCGCATGTTGCGAGGCATCACCAATGGCAAGCAGACGAGAAACTCCACTGGTACGCGCCTGTATACCTGCATCAAAATGCAGTCGACGCTCTTCACCACCTAGCTCACCCATATCACCTAATACAAGCCAGTGTTCTCCAGGCAACTCTTTCAATACTTCTACACCCGCCTTTAACGAGGCCGGATTTGCATTATATGTATCATCAATGACTGTCAGCGCATCACTAACTTTATGAATATTCAGTCGACCTTTAACCGATTTGAATGCATTCAGTGCCTGGACAATCCTGTCACCAGGCACTTCGAAGGCCACTGCAACCGTTATTGCTGCAAGTGCATTCATCACATTATGCTGACCTGGCACCTGCAATTGAATCTTCAGATTTTCATCTGTGTAATTCTGAGTACTGACTTTTACTTCCAGCTCCGTGATACCCTGATGTTTAGTGACTTTGCCAAAAACCGTGGCGCTTTCATGCATTGATGAAAATGTCATACACGTATGCTTTTTACAGCATTCAAGCCAGTAGCCACTGTAATCATCATCAAGATTAATAATAGCCACACCATCTTCTGTGAGTCCGTTATATATCTCACCTTTCGCTTCGGCTACTCCCTTTATTGACCCAAAACCATCAAGATGCGCAGGTCCCGCATTTGTAATGACAGCGACATCCGGCCTTGCTATATCCGTCAGATACGCAATTTCGCCATGATGATTAGCGCCCATTTCTATGACTGCGTAATCTTCATTCTGCAAACCTAGCAACGTCAGCGGCATACCGATGTCATTATTGAAATTGCCTCGAGTTGCCAGCACATTACCGCTTTCCTTTAATATTGCTGCCGTCATTTCCTTAACGGTGGTTTTACCATTACTACCTGTAATACCAACAAGCTTGCCCTTATATTTTGAACGCCAGCCTGCAGCCAGCTGACCCAGCGCCTTACGCGTATCTTCCACACGCAACACAGGCATCTGCGTATCGACATGCTTATGCACAACTGCTGCAACCGCACCAGCCGTCTGAGCCTGCTCAAGATAATCATGACCATCAAAACGATCACCCTGCAATGCAAAATAAAGCGCACCTGGCACTAGTGTTCTGGTATCAGTGGATACGGAATCGAAATTCACATCGCCGCCACTTAATTCTGCACTTAGCATCTGTTTAGCTTCTGCCAATGCCATCATTCACAGACTCCCAGACAAGACCTTGCCTGATCCTGGTCACTGAAATAAATCGTTTCATTACCCACTATCTGATACGTTTCATGTCCCTTGCCTGCGATCAATACCATATCGTCACGAGTAGCCATCTCAATGGCCTGACAAATCGCTTTTCCACGATTCTTTTCCACAATCAGATTAACCGGGTTTTTAATGCCTTTTTTAATCTCATCCAGAATGTGGTCAGGATCCTCACCACGCGGGTTATCATTCGTCAGAATCACAAGATCAGCCAGACTTTCTGCAACCTCGGCCATCATGGGTCGCTTACCACTATCACGCTCACCACCGCAGCCAAACACACAGATTAATCTGCCATCATGATGCTTACGCACACTTTTCAATGCCTGTTCTAGTGCATCAGGAGTATGCGCGTAATCAATGACAATAGCGGGTGACTCAGCATATTTAATGAGCTCCATTCGACCCCTGACTGTGCTGATATTCTCCAGCCTTTTGACCACATGATTGAAATTCATGCCTGTTTGCAGTAATACGCAAGTACATGCGAGCACATTGTGAACATTGAATTCACCTAGCAAACCAAGCGAGACAAGCGAGCTACCCTGAGACGTATGCAGCATAAAACTGATTCCTGAGCTTTCAAGGACTACATTTTCTGCATATGCATAGTTCTCACTGCCTTTAACACGCTCTTTTTTCACACTATACAACCAGCTTGTACGCTCTCCAGAAAACTCCGCATACAGTTGCATACCAAACTCATCGTCTGCATTCAGTACGAGAGACTTTGCTTTTTCATTTACAAACAACTTACGCTTAGCCTGACGGTATGATTCCATATCACCATGATAATCAAGATGATCTCGACTTATATTCGTCAACACCGCAACATCAAAACACAAGCCTGCAACTCTCTCCTGATCAAGTCCATGGGATGACACTTCCATTGCCACACTATTCATGCCACGCTGTTCATAGTCAGATAACATCTGATGCACACTAACGACATCGGGTGTAGTGTGTGTCGATTCTGACAAATTATTAATCGCGCCATTACCCAGCGTACCTATAACAGCTGAAGTTTGCGTTGCACTGCTCATCGCCTGGGCAATAAAGTGTGTTACAGATGTTTTTCCATTGGTACCTGTCACACCGATAATCGGCATTACTGCCTGATTATGCTGATATATTCTTGCAGCAATATCACCCATCTTACGGCGTAGATTTTTTACTGGAACACAGATAGCACGCGTTACTAATCTCGCCAGAATCTGCTGACAGTACTGGTCATAATCAGCGTCACACAAAATCACTGATGCACCTCGTTCGATAGCAGCTTCCGCATATGCAAGACCATGATTAAACTGTCCTTCCATTGCAATAAACGCATACCCTGGCTGCACATATCGGCTATCTATCGCAAGCCCCGATACTTCAATCTCTGGCAAGTACTCAGTAATACAGAACCCTTCCAGCAACAGCTTCAGACTTGTGCCCTGTAGTTGTTTATCTATTGCAGCCATCATATGTTTTTATCCGTTCACTATCTGAGCAATCCCGAGGTTATCAGGCGGAATATCAAGTAACCTTAAAGCACCCGCTATTACCCGTGAAAAAACAGGTGCCGCAACCTGCCCGCCAAAGTATTTTCCCGCGCCTGGTTCATTTAACATCACCACCATTGCGAGCCTTGGGTTACTGGCTGGCGCAACGCCAGCAAATACAGATAAATAACGGTCATCTGCATAACCACCTGAAATAAATTTGTGCACCGTTCCTGTTTTTCCAGCAACTCGATAATTTGCTATTGCCGCCTTTGTTGCTGTACCCTTCGGGCCGACAACCTGCTCCATCATGCGCACCACTTTTCTTGCCGTAGTCACCGACATTACCTGTTCACCTTGAACTGGCTCATTACGTTTCAGAAAACTAGTCGGATATAAAACACCATCAGCAGCTATCGCTGCATATGCCCTTGCCAACTGCAAAGGAGTAACAGACATACTGTAACCAAAAGACATCGTCGCACGTTCAAAATCACTCAGCTGACCAACTCTCAGATTGCCTCCACGCTCACCAGGAAACCCACTACCAGAGGCACTGCCAAAGCCAAGACCAAGATACATCCCAAGCTGCTGCTCAGCATCCATAGACAGAGCAACCTTACTGACGCCAACATTGCTTGACTTGAGAATTATCTCCTCGAGGTTAATCTTGCCAAAATTTCGAATATCCTTAATGGTGTTACCCTGCACTTTGTAATAACCCGGCGATGTTTTTACATTATCCTTTTCATGCCAGCGACCTGTTTCCAGTGCAGCGGCTATCGTGAAGGGTTTTATCGTAGAACCCGGCTCAAAAACATCGGTAACCGCGCGGTTACGATATACACCCGGCCTTAGCTGGCTTCTGTCGTTAGCATTGAATGATGGCTGATTCACCATTGCCAGAACCTCACCCGTATTAACGTCTAAAACCACTGCAGATCCTGCAATGGCTTTATGTTCTTTAACGGCTGATTTAAGCGTACGATACGCAAGATACTGTATTCGCCGATCAATACTTAGCTGTATCGATCGGCCGGGCTCCACTGGCCTTATGCCTTCTACATCATCGATGACCTGCCCCAACCTGTCCCGTATAACTCGCTTAGCACCTGGAACACCACTTAGCCATTCGTCATACGCCAGTTCGATGCCCTCCTGTCCTCTGTCATCTACATTGGCAAATCCGAGTACATGCGAAGTCACTTCACCTGCGGGATAAAAGCGCTTGTACTCTCTTTGCAGGTAAACACCCTGCATTCTTAGATCCTTTACTCGAGCACCAATTTCCGGTGACACCTGACGCCGAACATACAAAAACTCACGCTGCTTATTTTTTTTAATTCGATTCTGCAGGTGCTCGACTTTCATATCCAGCACATCAGCAAGCTCTAATAACTGAGAAGCTTCGACTGAAACTTCCTGGGGATTAATCCAGATCGAATCAACGGGAGTACTGATTGCCAGCGGCTCACCATTACGATCATATATATCACCACGATGAGCAGAAACTGGCACAACTCGCATCTGACGTGCATCACCCTGCTGCTTGAAAAATGCCTGATTAAATACCTGCATATCTAATGCACGCACGAACAGACCTACGACAATACAGGCAAACACCGACAGCACTATCATGCGTCGAATCTGGTAACGAGGTTTGTCGTTGTTATTTTTCTTCATTTTTTATATATGTAATCTCGTTTGCAGCCGGTAATTTCATTTTCAACTTATTCGTTGCTATTTTCTCAATGCGACCATGAGCTGACCATGCACTCTGTTCAAGTTGCAATCGACCCCATTCAATATTTAGTTCATCAATCTGCTTGTTTAACGCCTGCAGTTCTACAAACTGCTTTCTCGCCTGATGCTTGCTATAAATAACACCAACCGCCGTACCGGTAACTGCTAGCAATATCACAAGCAGCACCGTCATTTTCAATTTCACCGAACTCGCTCCAGCACTCGCATCACCGAACTACGTGCACGCGGATTTCTATCCAGTTCTGCCTTACCAGGCTTTATCGCTTTTCCAATCACCTTAAACGGCTGTTCCATATCCTGCGCCATAATCGGTATATCTTTCGGCAACTGCGGACCCCGGGACACTTGCCTGAAATACCGTTTTACTATTCGATCTTCCAGAGAGTGAAAGCTGATCACTACCAGTCTTCCGTGTAATGCCAGCACATCCAGTGCTGCTTCTAATGCCTTTTCAAGAACCTCCAGCTCTCGATTAATATGTATACGGATCGCCTGAAAGCTACGTGTTGCGGGATGCTTATGTCGATCCTTAACCGGCGTTGCATCTGCAATTATTCCTGCCAGCTGCCCGGTCTCATTTATTGCCTGCGACTGCCTCTTTTCTACGATAGCTCGTGCAATACGACGTGAGAATTTTTCTTCACCATACTCCCACAACACTCTCGCAAGCTCTGCTTCTTCAACTCGCGCCAGCCATTCGGCAGCCGACTCACCCTGCCCAGGGTTCATTCGCATATCCAGAGGACCAGTGCGGGAAAAACTAAAGCCTCTCGCCGCATCATCCAGCTGTGGAGAAGAAACACCTATATCAAGCAAAATCCCATCAACCCTGCCCGATACGCCCTTCTTCTCAACAACACTTCTCAGGCTCTCAAAATTCTCCTGCTCTATTTCAAACCTTGGATCCTGCACAAACCGCTGATTTGCCACCTCGATCGCCTGGGGATCCTGATCCAGCGCAAGCAATCGACCATCATCACCCAGCCTTTCGAGAATGGCGCTGCTATGCCCTCCCCGACCAAAGGTGCCATCGATATAGACACCCTGCGGCTTAATCCTGAGCGCATCCACCGCCTCATCGAGCAATACCGAGCGATGCTCGCCGTTATTTTCCGCCATTACAGCGACAGGCTTTCCAGCGCGTCAGGCAGATTACCTTCATCAGCATCCACCTCATCCAGCCATGCCTGCTGATTGTCATTCCACACCTGCTCATCCCAGATTTCGAATTTTTTACCCTGCCCGATGAGCACACAGCGCTTTTGCAGATCGGCATATTCACGCAGCATGGTAGGTAACAGAATTCGCCCCTGACTATCGAGTTCGACTTCGGTGGCATGACCAATCAGTAATCGCTGCAACAGGCGCGACTGCTTGTTCAGACTTGGCAAACTGGCTAACTGTGCCTCGATAATTTCCCATTCGTGCTGGGGATACACCAGCAGACAACGATCCCGATCCACCGTCACAATCAGACGCCCACCGCACGACTCCATGAGTCGATCACGGTAGCGCGAAGGGATCGCCATGCGCCCTTTCGCATCCAGTGTCAGATTGTTAATGCCTCGAAAGATCATTCTTATTTATATGTCTGGCTTTCGTCGTTGTTATATGCCCTTACAAGCCGGCATCAGGTTCAAGGAAAATGCATTTTTACCCACTTCATCCCACATTTCCCCACATAACCGAACTATAGGTACCCTGCACCTCCACTGTCAAGAAAAATCACGCCGCGAATAAGGAATTTTTTCCTTATATGACAACAACTTAGAGCTACTTCACAGAAACGTGAGAACGACAAAACGAAGAAAAAAATAGAACTCAATAGCTTACGGAATAAAGCTAAGAAATTACTTTAAGTTTGAGGAGTTACTACCGTTTGGCAGATTTTGATCCGGAAGGATACCGGTAAAGAAAAGCTGGCCTGTAAGCCGGGTTCTGTACAGCCGAAGCTGTGGCAATCATTCATCTAGGATGTGCATCACTGCACACCTCAAGCAACCTACCCAGAAGCAGCGCGGGACACGCCAATGCTTCTCTATTTGGTCTTGCTCCAGGTGGGGTTTACCCTGCCACAGCGGTTACCCGCTGCGCGGTGCGCTCTTACCGCACCATTTCACCCTTACCTCATACGAGGCGGTATACTTTCTGTTGCACTAGCCGTAGGTTTTCACCTCCCAGGCGTTACCTGGCACCTTACCCTGCGGAGCCCGGACTTTCCTCTGATAACAGAATTACCAGCGATTGCCCGGCCAGCTTGCAGTGGATCATAGCACAGACCGTCAACAGATCGATGTTTTTTTACGCAGTAGCCAGCGCCCGAGAAAATGATTAAGTGGATGACTCCTGGGAATTAGCGGAATAACCTTACGGCGACGCACACCCACTCGCTCACGCAGCACCCTTAACCCCAGGTGATCACCAGAAAAACGCAGGCCATTTTCTATGGCGTCAATCGCACGCTTTCTATTTGTGAGAAACAGCTCCGCTCTAGCCAGATTCATATGAATATCACCGTCCGCCGGACAGGTAACCGCTGCATCACGGATACGCACAATTGCCGACTTTTCACCACACAGCAAGCTGGCAAGCCCGAAATAAGACTGATAGGTATGATAGTAAGGATCCTCGACAAAGGAGTCACTAAGTGCACGCCTGAAAGATTCTCGTGCCTCACTCACCAGACACTGCTCAAGCTGTTCGAGACCATTTAGAAACGCATCAGCCGAATCGCTGACATCCTGATAGACAACCCTGACATATGACATGGCCACCTCCGTGTTTGCATAGTCGTTCAATCCATAAACGCATTCAGCAGGCAACAGCAGCTATTTTCTACGAAACAGAATTCCCAGTCGGTTATTCAACGCACAGTTACGTGGCAAAAAAGATATTGCGCTACGCTTACGCACGCCTATTCGCTGCCTGAATTGCTGCAACCCAGGGTGAGCTTCATCGATTCGCAGGCCATTTGTCAAGGCCTCTACCGTACGTTTTCGGTCACCATACTGCCACTCAACCCGCGCAAGATTATGAAACACGTCACCGTCATATAATTCATTTCTGGCGACTTCACGGCATAACGCCAGACCACCGTGATCACCAAGCAGTACCCGGCACAAACCGGCAAAAGAAGCATATTTGTTATAGTGTGGATCGCGATAGTTCACCTGTTCGTAGGCCTGCTCAAAACTATGTGCAGCCTGACTCAACATGTTTCGCTTTAGAAACTCTACCCCATTAATGAAATGTGGATGACATAATGAATGATCATTATATGTCTCCTGCATGATACTCATTGCAACTCCTTTACACGAGTTAGCGAGGCAAAAAAAAGCCACAGAACAAATGTCTGTGGCCAACCACGCTAATGCTTAATAGTTATGACTGCAGTTCGCTCCAGGCCCGGCATCTCCATGATTCTTATGCCCTGTCAGTATTATTATAGTTATTCCTTTCTTAACAGCTTACCCAGAGCGTGATTCAGAGGGTGGCTGCGAGGTAAAAACGGTAGCGCACTGCGCTGACGAATACCCAGTTGTTCACGCATCTGACGCAAGCCAGGATGCCGGTTATCCACATGTAAACCTTTCTTTAATGCAACTACGGCCGCCTTGCGATTTTCGTAAAACCACTCAGCACGCGCCAGGTTAAGAAATACATCACCATCATGTAGTTCATGCTCTGCCGCATGACGACACATACCTAAGCCGGTTGAATCGCCAGATAAAACCTTGGCAAGCCCACAGTATGAAGCATACTTATTTCGATAGGCATCGGTACGACCAACAGACTCATAGGCTTTCTGAAAGCTACTAACCGCTTTCGGCATGGCCCGGTCTTTAAGTGACGTAACCCCTTCTACAAAATCTTCACAACATGAACTGAAGTCTTCATATACAACGTGTAACGGTCCCATTTGTAACTCCATCAATGAAAACATAATGCGCCAGATAACTCGTAAGTAACGGCACGACTCTCACTTCACTCTTTTTTCATTTAGATGGCTTACAGACCCTTCTGTTACGGCCCTGTCAGATTCGCGTGTCATATATTTGCCGCGGCTGCAAGCGTCATCCAGATAAATGCACAGCTCATACCTGCTTATTACTAATTACATTATAAACAACAAGTTAGTATTTTGCTGGGCAAATTTAAATCTTTCAGAATTGTAACCTTTGTCAAAAACATCGACACTGCTTTTTAAAGATTTTCAGGCATTTTTCGATGATTTGCATAATAAGATTATTATCAACCACTTAGGAGATTTTCCTAAGTGCAAAACTATCCGACACCCATGTCATGTCAGGCCAGACAGACATTCACTATTTATAATAAAATCAATCACCTGGAATTCAGTTCCAGTGCAATCTTGTATACCTGGTTCTTCTTGATTCCAGTAATCTTTGCCGCCAGCGCACTCGCCTGTTTTACAGATAACTCCCCCAAAAGGGGCACCAGAACCGCCTCCAGGCTGAGTGTTTTTTGATCAAAATCACCTTTAGCTCCCTGCAAGACAATCACAAACTCTCCCTTCTGTTGATTTGCATCATTTTGGAGCCAGCCGGGTAATTCTTCCAGCATGGTCTTATGTATCGTTTCAAAGGTTTTACTTATTTCCCTGGCCAGCACCACTTCTCGATCAGCGCCAAACACCTGCAACATATCCTCCACAGATGCCACAACACGGTGACTCGACTCATAAAAAACGAGGGTTTCAGTACGCTCTGATAATTCTCTGAAAAACTGCTGTCGAGCCGCAGCTTTGTGCGGTGAAAAGCCTGCATACAGGAACCGGTCAGTCGCAAGTCCCGAAGCCGAAAGTGCAGCGATAGCCGCACAGGCACCCGGCACCGGGCTTACCCGTATCCCCGCCTGATGCGCAGCACGAACCAGCCGATACCCCGGATCACTCATCAGGGGCGTGCCAGCATCGGATATCAAGGCAATACTTTCCCCCGCCTGCATCCGCTCAATTAGCCGGGGCGCTAGCTGGGCCTCATTATGTTCATGGCAGGCCTGTAGAGGAGTATCGACACCCTGCTGTACCAGCAGGTGTTTACTATGACGGGTATCTTCTGCCGCTATCAGGTTGACCTGGCGCAGCGTTTCAATAGCCCTTGGACTCATATCTCCAAGATTGCCAATAGGCGTTGCAACAATGTAAAGTGTGCCCTGGTTCATTGACAGCCACCGCTCCAGACAAGATACTTTAGTGCCTGTGACTACAGCGACTGAAAACAAGTCTGCAGACACGACACCGTTATTAATGAATGACCTTAAGCCAGGATCTACTATACCCCGACCGCTATACCGTCGCAGATCATAACACCAGTTCGCCACAAAGCCGAAAATGACCGCATACCTTAAACTCACCAGCCTGACCCTCCTGCTAATTAGCATTACTGCCTGTACACCACCCCAGAGCAGCCGCCCAATCGACACCACTGGGCAGGTCACACAAACGGACGATACACCACTCGAGGCACAGGATGCAGAGCATTACATTGCCCTGGCTGATCAGACAACCGGGCAAATACGTAATCAGAACCTGATAATCGCCGCCCAGATACTGATTGAAGAGCAGGCATATGAGCAGGCAATGATCCAGCTTCGCGCTATCGACACACAGATCACCGACGTCAGCGACCACATCAATATGAACCTGCTACTGGCTGAAATCGAAATCAACCAGGGGCAATCTCGGCAAGCACTGAAGCGACTGACACCCGCACCAGAGTTAACACAGCAGCAACATCTAAAACTAATGCGCCTACGTGCGCAGGCATTCCTGGATGCTGGCTATCCGTTTGAATCTGCTAAAACACGAGTGCAGCTGGATCTGTTGCTGGACGATACTCTAGACAAAGAGCTCAACCATCAGGCTATCTGGGAAGCATTGTCACTTTTGCCTCAGACCAGCCTGCAACAGGCTAGTCAGGCACCATTGAATCAGGATTTTCTGGGCTGGATAGAACTTGCACGAATCGCGAAAAATGCCCAGATAGACTGGCAACGCCTACAGGATGGCATCTACACATGGAGCCAGCAGTTTCCCCAACATCCCGCAGCTGCAACCTTTATCCGAGATCTAGGGTACAAACAGATTGAACTCATAGATCAGCCCGAGCACATCGCCGTACTATTACCTCTTAGCGGGCGCTATGCACAGATTAGTGCCGCCATACGTGATGGCATAATGACAGCCTATTATCAGCATCCAGACAAAGACCTGAGACCTCGCATCAGCTTTATCGACACCAGTAATAATCAGCAGGCCATCTGGAATTATTATCGCCGTGCAGCGGATATGGGGGCCGATTTTATTATTGGGCCATTCCTGAAATCGGCTGTTGACGTTCTTTCCCGCAGTCAACAAATGGAAATCCCTACACTAACGCTAAACTACGCCAGCGATGCGGTACGACTCAGTGAAAACCTTTACCAGTTTGGCCTGCTACCCGAAGATGAAGCCCAGCAGTCTGCGGAAATGGCTTTTCGACAGGGTCGCACACATGCTGTGATCCTTGTTCCAGAAGGCGAATGGGGAGAACGCATACGAAACGCTTTTCAATTACGCTTTGAAGAGCTGGGGGGCAAGGTCATCAGCGTGCAAACCTACACACCTAATAGCAATGACTATAAGCTCCCCATACAGCGCATGCTAAATATACGACAGAGCTATGCACGCTATCAGGGCGTACAGAATATCACCGGCACTCACATGAAGTTCATACCCTACCGTCGACAGGATGTAGATATGATTTTCATGGCCGCCACACCAAAAGACGCACGACAACTGAAACCACAGTTCAAGTTTCACTACGCCGGTGAGATACCGGTATATGCAACATCACACGCATTCACCGGACAGGTCGATAGCCAGGCAGACCGCGATATCGATGACCTCAAATTCTGCGACATGCCATGGATTCTTAACAAGCCTAATACTTTCAAACAGGCCCTACTGAATCACTGGCCTGAACAACAACGCTACACGCGTTTTTTTGCCATGGGCATCGATGCCTATAACCTGATTCCATTTATTGGTCGCCTTAAGGAAAAAACCTATGAACGTTTTTCCGGGCAAACAGGCAATCTTTACTTCGACCCATTCAACCGGGTACACCGCGAATTATTATGGGCACAATTTAATCGCGGTATACCAACCCTGATTGATATTAACGACATGCCAATAAACTTTGCTCTCGATGAAAACCAGGCAGGCCAGGACCCCATCCACTAAAGGGCAGGCGTATGAAGTCCTCGCCTGCGATTACCTGAGACAGCAGGGGCTTGAACTCGTTGATAAAAATTTCCATAGCCGGCATGGTGAAATCGATCTTATAATGCGCCAGCAGACTACACTGGTTTTTATCGAGGTTCGTTATCGAAAAGACCGTTCATTTGGCGGCGCTGTGGCCAGTATCACAGCAGCCAAACAAAAACGCCTGGAATTAACCGCCCTGGCTTACTTACAGAAGCTAGGGCGTGAGGTCGACGCCCGATTTGACCTGCTGGCAATACACGGCACTCCCAGCAACCTGGATATCGAATGGATCCAGAATGTTTTTCAGTGAAGCTTATGGACCTGAACAGAATCATTATCGACAATTTCAACGAAAGCATCCGTTGCAAACAGCAGACACTTGAAAAAGCACAACACTCAATTGCGGCTGCGGCACAGCTTATGACGCAGAGCCTGCTCTCTGGCGGCAAGATACTCACTTGCGGCAATGGTGGTTCTGCTGGAGAGGCACAGCTATTCTCATCCAAGATGCTCAACCGCTTCCAGGTAGAACGCCCTGGGCTTCCAGCAATTGCACTGTCCACCGACACCTCAATACTGACTTCCATTGCCAACGATTATAATTATGACCAGATATTTTCTCGGCAGATTGCGGCGCTTGGCCAGGCAGAAGATACTCTGCTACTTATCACCACTAGCGGCAATTCTGGAAACCTGGTGAGTGCGATAGCTACCGCACATGATCGCGAAATGCGTGTCGTCGCACTCACCGGGCAAAGCGGTGGCGAGGTCAGTGCGCGACTTCAACAGAACGATGTCGAAATTCGCGCTAACTGTGATACACCTATTCGCATACAGGAAGCACACCTGCTCATCATTCACTGCCTGGGTGACCTGGTCGATGCCCTGCTTATGGGCGGCTAGCTCAATAACCTCGACATCGCATACGTTATACTCCTGTTATGAATGATGAATTTCTCCAGCAGCTCGAACAGATCGTGCCGCAGGACCAGCTGCTTACCGATCCTGCCGAATGCCTGACTTACGGTTATGACAACAGTCGACGCCAGGCACAGCCGATCGCTGTGGTTTTCCCCGATACAGAAGCACAGGTGCAAGCAATCGTTCAATGCTGCAACCGCCACAAAATCCCTCTGGTTGCCCGCGGACGCGGAACCGGCACCACCGGGGCAACCGTACCGATTCACCATGAACTGGTTGTATCCTTCGAGCGCATGAATCGAATTATCCACATAGACCCGGACAATCGCAGCATGACAGTCGAACCTGGCGCCACCAACCTGGAAGTCCAGCAATGTGCTGCTCAGCATGGTTTTTTCTGGGCACCTGACCCAACCAGTGCAGCTTTCTGCACAGTTGGGGGTAATCTGGCCTATAACTCGGCAGGCCCAAGGGCCGTAAAATACGGCACCTGCAGAGAAAACACGCTGGGCCTACGTGCAGTTACCGGCAATGGCGACATTATTCAGTGTGGCGTGCATACTACCAAAGGCGTTGTAGGCTACGATCTCACTCGACTCATCATTGGCTCTGAAGGCAACCTGGCGCTCATTACCCAGGCCACGCTAAAACTGCTTCCAAAACCCGAAGCCCGGCACACGCTTAAGGCCAGTTATGAATCCATTGATGCAGCCGCTCGTGCGGTTTCCCAGATTATGGCGCAGCCGGTCACTCCCTGCGCACTCGAGTTTATGGATGGCAATGCGCTTAACATGGTACGCGATTACTCACAGGCAGACTTACCTGAAAATGCGGGCGCCATGCTGATGATCGAAGTCGATGGCAGCCCTGACACAATACAACGTGACACAGACAGAGTTGTAGCCGCCAGTAAAGTATCGGGGCATATACGAACAGAAACAGCAAAGACAGATGAAGAGATTACCGCGTTGTGGCAAACCCGAAAGGCACTGTCTCCCTGCTTAAGAAAAATAGCACCTAAAAAGATTAATGAAGATGTGGTTGTACCTGTTTCCAGAATCCCAGAGCTCATAAACGGTCTCGATGCCCTGAGCCAACAATACAACATACCTATTATAAATTTCGGGCATGCCGGCAATGGGAATATCCACGTTAATCTACTGGTAAACCCTGAAAACACCAGCGAAATGGCATCCGCCAGCAAATGCCTTAATGCTGTATTTGATCTGGTGCTAAAACTCGAAGGCAGTCTATCTGGTGAACATGGTGTCGGCATAGAGAAGCGTGACTATATCAATAAGGAAGTGGGGCAGACTGAATTACGATTGATGCACAATATAAAATCTGTATTTGACAGGAACCACATTCTTAACCCGGAAAAAACACTGCCAGCAGTCTCATCAGAAGAATAATCTCTCTGTTTTGCGGCTGGACTTCAGGTCTTTTTTTGTTAATACTGAACTGAAAACGACAACTATTTCTCCTTTAACAAGCCAGGATAATTTACCATGAAGAAACGAAGTCACCTGGAAAAACTGCCAATTTTACTTTTTAGCATGCTGCTCTCTACACCTGCCTATGCATACCTCGATCCTGGCACGGGTAGCATCCTTCTACAGGGTCTGTTAGGCGGCATTGCAGGCGCTGCCGTTTTTCTAAAGCTGTACTGGCATAAATTTATGAGCTTTTTTGGCCGAAACAAACCTGACGCTAGCGACGACAATATCGACGACAAGAACTAAGCCACTTTCATGCAAGAGACATCAGCAAGCACACCTAATACATCGGAGTCAGTCGCACATTTTGATAGTGGCTCCTTCAGAGATCGCAACAGCCGAGTCATCATACACCAGGGCCAGGTCTACCGTGCTCTCGACTCACAGGCAGCCTCTGAATGGCATACACTTAAATCAACCCGCTTCTATGCCCGTATGCTCGATAACCAGCAAATTATCGGAACCGAAGAGAGCACACTCGAACAGTTTCACTTTATTGATAACAGTCAGCAAAACTGGCAACTATTACTCAAACACGAAACTATAGACTTTATCAGCTACCCCTATGAATGGGCCTTCAGCATGCTAAAGGATGCCGCCTTACTGCATCTGAACATTCTGATAGATGCAATAAATGAAGATATGATCCTGAAGGACGCTACTCCCTACAATATCCAGTGGCGTGGAGACAAGCCTGTATTCATTGATATCGGCTCATTTGTACAACTCGAAAAAGGTCAGGCATGGCCAGGTTATCGCCAGTTCTGCGAGCTATTCCTTTTCCCCCTTATGCTACAGGCACACAAGGGAGTTAATTTCCACAACTGGTTAAAAGGGAGCATTGATGGAATTAATGCCGAGGATTTTGCAAATATTATGTCTTTACGTGATCTCTTGCGACCTGGCGTATTACTTCATGTCATTCTTCAGGCAAAGTTACAACGCCGACACAACGACTCAAAAACTGATGTTCAGCGCGCCATGAAACAGGCCGGCTTCAGCAAGCAACTCATACTGAACAATCTGAATGGCATTAAGAAACTGATTTCAAAACTTGAGCCTACACAACAAACATCCACCTGGTCTCACTACACAGAACAGCACAACTATTCTTCTGCAGACATGCAGACTAAAGAATCACTTGTAGACAAATTTATTAAACAGGGCTACGCAACTGCCTGGGATTTTGGCTGCAATACCGGCAAGTTTTCCCGGATCGCAGCACGTCATTGTCGACAGGTTCTATCGCTGGATTTTGACAGCCTTGCCATTGAGTACCTGTACACAAACCTTAAACAGGAACCCATCAACAATATTACACCTCTAGTCTTTAATCTGGCCGATCCTTCGCCTAATCTCGGCTGGAGAAATCTGGAGAGAAAGCCTCTCGGCGCACGCGGTTCTCCCGACATTATTCTCAGCCTTGCCCTCATACATCATCTGGTTATAGGTGCCAATATCCCATTAAACGAGGTTATAGAATATTTCTATACACTTGGCGGAGACCTGGTCATTGAATTTGTTGACCGCGAAGACTCAATGGTCAAGAAACTGCTACTTAACAAGCAAGACATTTATCATGAATACAATAGAGAAACTTTCGAAAGACTATTAAAGCAGAATTACTCAATAGCCGAACAACACACTCTCGAATCAGGCAATCGCACGCTTTATTATGCTAAACGCAATAACTGAAGAATTCATTTCCTTCAAACCCAGATTAATCAACTTATTACACCTGTTTACGCTATTTTCATACGCACTCGCCCAGCCACTTTATGACCTACTCGGCAGGAATGCTGAATTTTTTGCCATACGCAATAATTCAGCTTTTGACATCCTCTTCATTACTGCGATCATCACTCTTTTTATACCTGCAATCTGGACAGGATTACTCTATTTACTCAATAGAGTACATACACCTACCTCTGCTTCTGTCTTCCATCTTACTTTTATCGGACTTTGCCTTAGCCTGCTACTTCCACTCTTTCACTATCCGATAAAGCTATATCCAGTACTATCCAGTGGTTTCCTGCTGCTTCTTTGCGCATTATTACTCCACCTGTACTTAATCAAAAAACCCATACAGCTCTTTCTTACTTACCTGTCCCCGGGCATATTAATTTTTCCACTTCTATTTCTTTTTAACACGCCAATAAATTTACTTCTATACAAAAACGACTCTATACAGCACCAGCTTGCCCCTCCCCAACAGAGCACAACACCTGTTATATTTATCGTGTTAGATGAATTACCTGTAACGACTTTAATGGCAGGCCCAGAACAAATTAATGTTGAACGCTTCCCTGCCATTGCATCACTTGCTCAACACTCCACCTGGTATATCAATACCCGCAGTGTCGCCGAATATACTACGCAGGCCATACCTGCCCTGCTTACAGGCCAAAGGCCTGACACTAAAAACCATCATCAAAGAAAGAGCTTAGACATCAACAACTGGCTCAATCTTCCGACTTATTCGCAACACCCTGACAATCTTTTTACTTATCTGAGTAATAGCCATCGATTGCATATCTACGAAGGTATCTCTAGCTTATGCCCCGATCATCTTTGCGACCATGTTGTCAGTCATACTGTCACACTGAAACAGAAACATGAGGAACTCATCAGAGATGTGATGGTGGTATACCTGCACATCATATTGCCTGAACAATTACGTAAAAAACTGCCCCGTATCGATATGGGATGGTCTGAATTCGTCTTCAATAACTTTGAAGACTTTAATGATGAACTTGAAGATGATGACATCCGCACATTTAAGCTATTTACTGACTCTTTAAATGCCGAATCAACCGCAGGCCTTTACTTTATACACACCTCATTTCCACACAGCCCCTGGAAGTACCTGCCATCTGGCAAACTATATAGTGCAGAAAGCAACAATGAGGTGATTGAAGAAGGTAAACACTGGCAAAGTGGTGACAGTACGCTTGAACCTTTACAGCGACACATATTACAGACTATGTTTGCCGATCACTTATTAACTCAGGTTTTTGATAAATTACGCCAAACCGGACTCTACGATAAATCTTTAATCATACTCACCGCTGATCATGGTGCCAGCTTTCAGACCAGTGAACAGTTTCGAGTTGCCAGTGCCCGAAATATCGAAGAAATCTCAGACATTCCTCTACTAATTAAAGCACCCGGACAGAGGCATTCTGTTATCAAAACAACACCTGTCGAATCTATTGATATCGTGCCAACTATTTATGAACTTCTTAATATCCCACTACCTGACAAAATCGACGGCACTCCAGCAGGTCTGATAACCACTCCTGACGTCAATTCACACACTATCATTAGTAAACAGGGGAAAACCAAAACTTTTGACTATAGCGTTAATAAAAAACTAGTAACGCTTAACTGGAAACTCAGCCTGGTTGGAAAAAGCATATCAGACATTTATGCTGGACCTGATTATGGGCAGCTAATAGGTTCTCGACCTGACAGCAAATGCTCTCGCCAGCTTGAGTCAGAGCACTACATTGATACCCGCCAATCTCATGTAGAAATAGATCCAGAACACAATATGCTACCGATATTTATTGCTTTCAAATCGCCGTTCTCTCAGCTCACGAATAATGAGGTGCTTGGTGTAACGATTAACGAAAAACTTGCGGCCATTCTAATGCGAGACACCGCAACGATTGTAGAAGATAAGATACACGCAATTTTAGACGAACGTCAGTTTAGCCCTGGAAGCAACAACATCAGACTTCATGCTATACAGAAGCATTGTGGTATTTCACCTTGATAGACTTACTTTACGATACGTAAAGATGGCTTATGCTTATCAGAATCTGGTGGTGTACTATCGGGTGGCTCAGGGCTCGTCGGTTCTTCATTGAACATCATACCCTGGCCATTCTCTCTGGCATAAATCGCCATCACGGCCTCGGTGGGCACAAGCAGATTAACTGACTCTCCGCTAAAACGAGCGCTAAAGGTTATAACATCATCACCCAGTGTTAACCCTTGCACGGCCATGGGCGCAATATTAAGAACAATTTTATTGTCCTGGACGTATTGAGGTGGCACATCAACACCCTCGATCAGGGCATCGACGAGAATATAGGGCGTTACACCATTATCAACAATCCACTGGTATAACGCCCGTATAAGATAAGGTCGGCTTGATGTCATTATTTAAGGTAATAAATCCTGCAATAAAACTATCATAGCCGAATTAGAGTCGCATTTCTCTCTCGGATTCAGTCAGGCTCTGCTGGAAGGACTCGCGGGAGAATATACGATCTGCATAAGTCGCAACTGCCTTAGCCTCTTTAGGGAGCTCGATACCCAGCGCAGGCAGGCGCCACAGGATAGGTGCAATCGTCGCATCGACCAGGCTGAATTCTTCACTCAGGAAGTATGGCATCACCTTGAACAGCTCATTAGCCGAGACAATGCTCTCACGCAGCATCTTGCGTGCCTTGGCTGCCGTTTTTTCACCCTTGGTGAGAATATCGTGCATCAATGGATACCAGTCTTTTTCCACGCGATGCAATGCCAGTCGCGTTTTTGCACGTGATACCGGGTCAACAGGCATTAGTGGTGGATGCGGAAAACGCTCATCCAGGTATTCAACTATGACGCGCGAGTCATATAACACCAGATCACGATCGATCAGGGTCGGCACCGTGTTGTAAGGATTCAGCTCCGAGAGGTCTTCTGGGGGCGCATGAATATCTACATCAATGGCTTCATACGTAATGTCTTTCTCCGCCAGAACAATACGTGCCAGATGGCAGTACGGACATGTCGGCGAAGTAAACAAATTCATGACGGATCTGCGGTTGGCGAGAGTGTTGGACGCCATAATACATTTGCCTCAAAAACTTTTTATTCCATGCTAAAAGTCGCCAGTCGATAATCAGAAGCGATAAACGTTTCCAAGAATCGAGCTGACGACTTCTCGCTAATGACGTTTAGTGAACGTCTTTCCAGTATTCCTTCTTCAGCAGGTACGCAATGACCGCGAAGATCAGCAGGAATACAATCACCTTGGTACCCAGGCTCTTACGCTCCAGCTGTACTGGCTCGCCCATGTAAACCATGTAGTTAACCAGGTCAGCAACGAACGCGTCATACTCGGCTTCGCTCATAGTACCCGCCTGTACGATTTCAGTGCCTTCGAAAATTTTCTTTTCGTTACCATCAGCACCGGTTTCTGTACGGAAGTTCGCTTTTTGTAGACCCTGTAGTTCCCACAGTACGTGTGGCATACCAACATCTTTGAATACCAGGTTGTTCATGCCGGTTGGGCGTGAATCATCCATATAGAAGGTACGCAGGTAGGTATATAACCAGTCTGCACCTTTAGCACGTGCGATCACTGACAGACCAGGGATCTTGGTACCAAACGCTTCTTTCGAATACTCTTCTGTCATGGCAACCTTCATCAGCTCACCCACCTTGGTCTTTTCACCGGCAGCATCGCGAGTTGCGATCAGCTTTTCGCTGATCTCAACGTCGGTCATGCCCGTGTCACGACCAATACGGTTATACCGCATGTACTCGGCAGCATGACAGCTCAGGCAGTAGTTCGCAAAGCTTTCTGCACCACGCTTGATAGACTCTTTATCGCTAATGTCGATAGGCGCCTTATCCAGCGGGAAACCACTTCCGGCAGCCATAAGCTGGCCGGAAAATGCTAAAAGAATTACACCTAGTACTTTCTTCATTTTGTAATCCTCTCAGGTACAGGTTTAGTCTTTTCGTTCTTCGAGGTGAAGTACAGAACGACGAAGAAACCGAAGTAAACGATACTGAAGAACTGTGCCATCAGTGTCAGCGTAGGCGTAGCAGGCATGATACCCAGCCAGCCCAGAATGACGAATGAGATGATGAACGCAGCCAGGTTTGCCTTGTAGATACCTGAGCGGTAACGAATAGACTTAACCTTACACTGGTCGATCCATGGCAGCAGGAACAGTACGACAATCGCTGCACCCATTGCGATAACACCCATCAGCTTGTCAGGTACCGCACGCAGAATCGCGTAGAACGGAGTGAAGTACCAGACTGGAGCGATATGCTCAGGTGTCTTCAATGGATCTGAAGGAATGAAGTTCGCATACTCCAGCATGTAACCGCCACCTTCAGGTGCGAAGAACAGTACCAGGCTGAAGAAGATCAGGAATACAACCACACCCAGGATATCTTTCACAGAATAGTAAGGGTGGAATGGAATACCGTCTAATGGGATACCATTTTCATCCTTGTTCTTCTTGATCTCGATACCTTCAGGGTTGTTAGAACCCACTTCGTGCAGCGCGATGATATGCGCAACGATCAGGCCTAACAGAACCAGTGGCAGTGCAATAACGTGCAGTGCAAAGAAACGGTTCAGGGTTGCATCGGATACAACGTAGTCACCACGAATCCACAGTGTCAGCGGATCACCAATGATTGGCAGTGCACCGAACAGTGAGATGATAACCTGCGCACCCCAGTATGACATCTGACCCCATGGCAGCAGGTAGCCCATAAAGGCTTCTGCCATCAGTACCAGGTAGATGAACATACCGAACAGCCATACCAGTTCGCGAGGCTTCTTATATGAGCCATACATCAGGCCACGGAACATGTGCAGGTAGACCACCACGAAGAAGGCCGTTGCACCCGTAGAGTGAATGTAGCGAATCAGCCAGCCGTAAGGCACATCACGCATGATGTATTCGACCGATGCGAATGCCATTGCACCGTCAGGCTTGTAGTGCATTGTCAGGAAGATGCCGGAAACGATCTGGATAACCAGAACCAGCAGTGCAAGAGAACCAAAGAAGTACCAGAAGTTGAAGTTCTTTGGTGCGTAGTATTCAGCCAGATGCTCGTTCCACATTTTAGTAGCTGGGAAACGGTCATCGACCCATGACATTAAGCTTTTAAACATTATGCCTGTCCTCCGTCTTCACCGACCAGGATCGTACGGTCGCTCTTGTAGTAGTGAGGAGGTATTTCCAGGTTCAGCGGCGCTGGAACACCCTGGTATACACGGCCCGCCAGGTCAAAACGTGAACCGTGACATGGACAGAAGAAACCACCCTTCCAGTCTTCACCCAGGTCTGCAGGTGCAATTTCTGGACGGTAGGTTGGCGCACAACCCAGGTGGGTACAGATACCTACCATAACAACAACTTCAGGCTTGATAGAACGTGTTGCGTTCTGTGCGTAGGCAGGCTGCTGAGCATTCTCAGACGCCGGGTCACGCAGGGTGCCATCCAGTGTCGGCAGATCTTTGAGGTTCTGCTCGGTACGCTTGATAATCCATACTGGCTTACCACGCCATTCCACTGTCAGTAGTTGACCTTCTTGTAACTTGCTGATGTCCACTTCTACAGGCGCGCCTGCAGTCTTGGCACGCTCACTGGGAGCCCAGGAAGCCAGGAAGGGTACAGCGACAAAACCAGCTCCAACAGCACCAACCACAGCGGTGGTGTTTGTCAGAAAGCGGCGTTTATTTTGATCTACGCCTTCTGTAGCCATGAGTACCTCTCTTAGACTATTTAGATTGAAATTCATGTTTCCGACGCATTCACAAGGCGCAAAAAAAGACTACCTGCTTCATCCGGAAAACGGGATTGGATTTGCGCCCTGAAAGCTCGTTACAGGGCGAAAAAAAGCGGCGATATAATACTGTATTTCCGACAACTATCCAAGAACTATTTAAGTTTCTCTATGTTTTTCAATAGCTTAAAAATCACCAGCTTAGACTTATACTGGATTCGGGATATCGATGAAACGCTGCTCTATCGAGAACTGCTCTGATAGATGTTTAGCCAGCGCCTGCACACCGTAAGACTCTGTGGCGTGATGGCCTGCTGCATAATAATGTATATCCAGTTCGCGGGCCAGGTGACGGGTCTGTTCTGACACCTCACCACTAATATAGGCATCCAGCCCTAGAGCCGCAGCCTGCTCAATGTAATGCTGCGCCCCACCCGTGCACCAGCCAATCATTTGTACTGGTTTTTCACTAGCTGATGGCAAATGCAATGGCTTCCGGTCAAGACGATCAGCAATCTGACTGGCAAAGCTGTCAGCCTGCACAGGCCTCGGTAGAGCTCCATACCATAATAGACCCTTAGCGGAGCCTTCGCTAACACAATCTGCGACTTCAATCTCTAACTGATAGGCCAGGGTGACATTGTTTCCATAGATCTCATGCGCATCAAGGGGCAAGTGGTAGGCCAGCAGGCTGATATCATGTTTGAGGAGACTCTGAATGCGCTGGCGCTTGATACCGGTAATGGCCGCATCTTCGTTTTTCCAGAAATAACCATGATGCACCAGAATGGCATCTGCATCCTGCTCAATCGCGGCATCAATCAGATCCTGGCAGGCTGTCACACCACAGATCAGCCGCTTAATATCCCCGCGACCTTCAACCTGTAGACCATTTGGGCAATAATCATTGAATTCATTAACCCTTAACAGGTCATTACAATACTCTACAATTGATTTAAGCTGTGCCATGAGCACCCCGCGATACAATTAAAACGATAAACATGACGAATCCATCCCATTCTACACGTTTTTTACTCAGCTGGACCGCCGTTGGCATACTGCTGGGCCTGATCCTCGTGGTCATTAACCAGCACGATGATATCGAGGATACTCAACCTCATATCATACATTCCCCTA
Organism: Gammaproteobacteria bacterium; assembly: GCA_041589175.1. GTDB lineage: Bacteria > Pseudomonadota > Gammaproteobacteria > SZUA-229 > SZUA-229 > SZUA-229. Next base: position 6,563 of record JBFHWF010000011.1, on the reverse strand, counting down.
CCCTCGCCCCCCCTGCAAGTTACGCTGAGGCCGTAAACAGAATTGCGCCTGCCGTTGTGAGTATCCAGTCTTATCATATACAGCAACAGAAGAACGCACTGCTACCCGACCAGACACCCACGTCTGAAGAAGACTTCAAGATACGCCCGAACAAAGGCTCTGGCGTGATTATCGACCCGAGAGGGTATATCGTAACCAACAACCATGTGGTAGCAGGCGCAAGCCGCATTGATGTCACCCTGCAAAATGGAGAGCGTCTGGAAGCACGTATTCTGGGACTGGATCCTGACACCGATCTTGCCGTACTCACTACCGATATTCGTCATAGCCCTGTCGTTTCTATTGCAGATAGCGACGGGGCTAAGGTCGGCGATATAGTTCTGGCCATCGGCAACCCGTTTGGCATAGGCCAGACCGTCACACAGGGTATCATCAGCGCAACCGGCAGAGACCGTGTTGGCCTGAATACCTATGAAAATTTTCTACAGACTGATGCTGCCATCAACCCGGGCAATTCCGGTGGTGCACTGATTAATTCTCAGGGTGAAATTCTGGGCATCAACGCCGCTATATTTAGCCAGTCAGGTAATTACCTGGGTATCAGCTTTGCGATTCCGATCAACCTGGTTCTGGATGTGGTGAACCAGATCATCACCAATGGCTCTGTTATACGCGGCTGGCTTGGCGTAGAAGGCGTAGACCTGAATGAACAGATGCTACAACGAATTGGCCTGCCTGGTATTCAGGGCGTGCTAATCACAGATGTATTTGATGGAGGACCTGCAGAGCAATCAGGCATACGTGTTGGCGATATTCTCACACATATCAATCAGCAGGTAATCCGTGATGTGCGTGATGTGCTTAACATTATTGCCAAGGGCCGACCAGGTGACAATATTGAAATCAGCGGAATACGTGAACGTCAAAGCTTCACCAGCACTGCCGTACTGGGGCAACGTCCTCGCATATAAAGCAACGACATTAAACCAGTGACTTAAGCGCCGTAAGCAGTGCCTGGTTCTCCTCGGGCGTACCAACAGTAAAACGTAAACACTGATTCAGCATTCCACCTGCCGGGTGCATATTCTTGATTAGCACACCACTTGCCTTCAACCCTTCAAAGATCTGTGTTGCATCACCTTCTAACACCCGTACAAGGATAAAGTTTGCTCGACTTGGAAACACCTTGAAAGCCTCAAAGGCAGAAAGCTGCTGAAACAACCATTCACGTTGTTCCCGTAATATTGTTGCCTGTTGCTCGAATACATTCGCATGCTTCAATGCAAACTCGGCTGTCACCTGGGTCAGTACATTTATGTTGTAAGGCAGGCGAACTTTATCAAATTCCCCTAGCCACTTTTCAGGACCTGCCAGCAAGCCCAGACGCAAACCTGCCAGCCCCATCTTGGAAACTGTACGCATCACCACCAGGTTATCAAACTCACCGAGACGAGGCATAAAGCTGGCACAGGCAAACGGGTTGTAAGCCTCATCGATAATCACAATACCTTGGGCTGCTCTGATAATCTCTACCACCTGTTCTTCGTCGAACAGGTTACCCGTAGGGTTATTGGGATAGGCCAGAAAAATCAGAGCGGGCTGATGGGCATTGATCGCTTCCAGCATGGCGGGCATATCGAGTGAAAAATCTTCCTGCAGTGGCACCCCTACATAATCCATACCACAAAATGTCGCGATCATACGATACATGACGAAACCCGGCTCTGGTGCCAGTATGCAACGACCCGGCTGAGCTACCGCCATCGCCATCATCTGTATGATTTCATCAGATCCATTACCCAGCAGGATTGAATTACTTTCACCAATCCCCATGTATGATCTGAGGGTTTCGGTTAACTGTTTCGCCGAGGGATCGGGGTAGCGATTAACTGGCGCATCTCGAACCGCATCCAGCCACTCCTGTTTGAGTTCCTCAGGTATGGCATAGGGATTTTCCATCGCATCCAGCTTGATCATGTCACCGGGGTCGGCAACATGGTAAGCACTTAGCGCCTGTATTTCTTTGCGGATCAGATCAGACATTCCGTCCTAAGCTCCCGTCATAAATTCACATCGTTATTCAGGCAGAAATCATAACAGATTTTTATGTTTCACGAGACATCAATTGATCCTGATCAGTCACGTGTTTTTTTCAGAAAATCACGCTTGAATTATCTGACCACCATCCCTATCTACTACTCAAGCCAGATTAATGAGCGGATTATTGGCAACCAGTTTAATTTATCAGGAGATAAATCATGAGCCTTACACATTACAACCCATGGAGCCTGTTTGATCAGTTCCAGAACGAAATGAATCGCATGCGCACCTACAAGGACAACAGCGAAGACAATGGCGATGTCGTAACCAGTGACTGGGCGCCTGCCGTCGACATCAAGGAAGAAGACAACCAGTATCTTCTAGTTGCAGACATTCCTGGCGTCGACCCTAAAGACATCGACGTGCATATGGAAAACGGCATACTTACGATCAAGGGCGAGCGCAACAGTGAGCTGAAAACCGAACGTGAAGGTTATAAGCGCATCGAACGAAAACATGGTGTTTTCTATCGTCGCTTTACCATGCCGGAAGGCGTGGATGCCGATGGCATTGAAGCCAATTGCGATCATGGTGTGTTAACAGTAACTATCCCTAAACAGGAAGTTGCCAAAGCACGAAAAATTGCCGTCAACTAAAAACAAAAAAGGCGCTCATGTTTTCAATGAGCGCCTTTTGATTTTTACTGAATTTATAAACTAGAGTGATTCAACTTTAGTTTTGCCACAGCGTTTGCATTTATACACAGTAACCAGTTTACCTTCTCGGGTATCAAACTGTTTTTCCTTGTCGATTTCCCATTTATGAAACCCCCGCCTGCATAAAGTATTGCCCTTATGTTTTTCGGAGGCTTTCTTTTTTTTAAATGGTACGACATCACCCACTGGTATGTGCTCTTAAAAATTGTAAATTATGAACCCGTCATACTCGGGGACAGAACTTCAGTTCTGTCCCCTGTTGTGAATCCACGCTAATCAAAAAAGCCCACTCGAGGGTTCTAATGCTCTTGGTGGTATCAACACGGGGGACAGAGCTGAAGATCTGTCCCCGGGTAAATTACACCATAACGTAGTGCAATTCTTTTTTAATTTTTTATGCGGTATTCCGCTGATCTTGCATGGGCTACCAGACCTTCGCCGTGTGCCAGCGTGGATGCAACTTTTGCAAGTTCCGACGCGCCTTGTGCTGAACAATCGATCAGGCTGGAACGCTTCTGAAAATCATACACACCTAGCGGCGAAGAAAAGCGTGCCGTTCTCGATGTTGGCAACACGTGGTTTGGACCCGCACAGTAATCGCCCAATGCTTCCGCCGTATAACGCCCCATAAAGATCGCACCGGCATGGCGAATTTTTTTCGCCCATTCACGTGCATCGTCCATGGAAAGCTCAAGGTGTTCTGGCGCGATGTAGTTTGCAACCTCGATCGCCTGCTCCATATCCGCGGTCTCGATTAACACACCGCGATCGGCTAGTGACTTTCTAATAATCTCGGCACGTGGCATATCCTGAATCAGCTTTTCGATACTCGCCTTTACCTGTTCGATATAATTTGCATCCGGGCAGACAAGGATAGACTGTGCATCTTCATCGTGCTCCGCCTGTGAAAACAGGTCCATGGCAATCCAGTCGGGGTCGGTTTTGCCATCACAGACAACGCAGATTTCAGACGGACCGGCGATCATATCGATACCCGCCGCCCCAAACACCATGCGCTTGGCCGTGGCCACGTAAATATTTCCAGGGCCGGTGATTATATCGACCTGTGGAACCGTCTCGGTGCCATAGGCCATTGCCGCGACCGCCTGTGCCCCACCAATTGCGAACACGCGATCGACACCGGCAATGGCTGCGGCCGCGAATACCAGATCGTTTACTTCACCATCCGGCGTGGGCACGACCATGATCAATTCAGGCACACCAGCAACCTTGGCTGGCACCGCGTTCATTATCACGGAAGATGGATAAGCCGCCTTACCACCAGGCACATACAAACCCGCACGATCCATTGGCGTCACTTGCTGGCCTAACAGCGTGCCGTCGGCTTCCTCGTAGGACCAGGATTCCATCTTCTGATGTTCGGCATAGGCACGTACGCGCTCGGCTGCTTTCTCCAGCGCCTGGCGATGGTCGGGCGAAATACGCGCGAGGGATTCCTGCAATCGGGACAGTGGGATCTCCAGTTCCGACATATCCTTTGCGTTCATACGGTCGAAGCGATTGGTATATTCGACTACGGCCGCATCACCACGAGTTTTAATATCTTTCAGAATACCATTAACCGTATTGAACACCTGATCATCAGAAACCGACTCCCAGGCAAGTGTCTGATCCAGCTTCTGCCAGAAGTCGGCCTGCTGGTAATTGAGTTGTGCAATATCGACCATTATTTAACCGCCTGCCTCATCTGCTCGACCATCTGCTGGATTCGATCGTGTTTCATCTTTAGCGATGCCTTGTTTACGATCAGTCGCGAACTGATGTCCGCGATATGGTCCATTGGCTTGAGGCCGTTCGCCTTCAATGTATTACCGGTATCGACGACATCCACGATTAAGTCGGAAAGCCCAACAATTGGACCCAGTTCCATCGAACCGTAGAGTTTGATGACCTCGACCTGCTTACCCTGCTCGGCAAAAAAGTTACGCGTTACATTCACGAACTTGGTGGCAATACGCAGGCGACCATCATGGGGAACGTAATCCACCTTGCCCGCTGTCATCAATTTGCAGCGTGCAATATTCAGGTCAACCAGCTCGTATAGATCCTGCCCGCCATGTTCCATCAGTACGTCTTTGCCCGCTACACCCAGATCGGCAGCGCCGTACTGCACATAGGTTGGAACATCTGTGGCACGGATGATGACCAGCTTGACGTCATCCTGATTAGTATCCAGGATCAGCTTACGGCTGTTTTCCGGATCGTCCAGGGGCTCAATGCCTGCCGCCTTGAGAAGTGGCAGGGTCTCTTTGAATATGCGGCCCTTGGATAGGGCAATTGTGATTGTGTTACTCATAATCTTTTGCTGTTTGGGTCTTTAACTATTTACCTGTTACTCAGCTACCCGGCGTATTTCTGCGCCCAGATAGGCCAGCTTCTCTTCGATCAGCTCGTATCCCCTGTCGATATGGTAAATGCGACTCACCTCGGTTTCACCTTTTGCAACAAGCCCCGCCAGGATCAGGCTGGCTGATGCCCTCAGGTCGGTTGCCATAATCGGTGCTGCATTCAGCTCATCGACACCACGAACAATCGCCGTATTGCCTTCGACTTCAATGTTGGCACCCATGCGCTGCAGCTCCTGCACATGCATAAAGCGATTCTCGAAAACCGTTTCCACAATGGTCCCTGTTCCCTCCGCGACGACATTCAGTGCGGTAAACTGCGCCTGCATATCCGTCGGGAAGGCTGGGTAAGGCGCGGTACGGACACTGACTGCCTGCGGCCGCTTACCTTGCATATCCAGCTCGATCCAGTCATCCCCAATCTCGATACTGGCACCGGATTCACGCAATTTATCGAGCACCGCATCCAGTAGTCTGGGGTCAGTATCTTTGACTTTCACCTTACCACCGGTAATTGCCGCCGCTACCAGAAAGGTGCCGGTTTCAATTCTATCTGGTACGACCTTATAGGTTGTACCCTGCAGACTTTCCACACCTTCGATGGTGATAGTATCGGTACCTGCACCGGAAATCTTTGCGCCCATTTTGTTGAGGAAGTTTGCCAGATCGACGACCTCAGGCTCACGCGCCGCATTTTCCAGTACTGTAGTGCCTTTTGCCAACGCCGCTGCCATCATCAGGTTCTCGGTACCCGTTACAGTAACCAGATCCATAACGATACGCGCACCTTTAAGGCGATCAGCCCTGGCAACAATATAGCCATTTTTCACCTCAACCTCAGCACCCATGTCCTGCATGCCCTTGATATGAATATTCACCGGGCGCGAACCGATGGCACAACCACCGGGCAGAGAGACTTCCGCATAACCATAGCGGGCCAGCAGTGGACCTAGCACCAGTATTGATGAACGCATGGTGCGTACCAGATCGTAGGGAGCCACCTGGGTTTCCAGGGTCGAGGCATCCACCTCAATACTCATGGTTTCATCGATCACCACGGTCGCACCCATACTACCCAGCAGGGCGACGGTAGTAGTAACATCCTGCAGATGAGGTACATTCTTTACGATAGACTTACCTTCTGCCAGCAGTGTAGCTGCAAGAATTGGCAGCACCGCGTTTTTTGCCCCGGAGATTCTGACCTCTCCATTGAGGGTGACCCCACCCTTGATTAACAGCTTATTCATTCAAACGATTCGATTTTCAGCCCGCAGATTTATTTATCAAGCGGTGGTTAACGGCAGCTGTTGATCGATGCCATAGGCACGGGCGATCGCCAGCAGCTGATCAGGGGCGTTATGATACTTGATTTGCACCCCTTTTTGCTCGGCGAATTTCATCCATTCGAGCAAAAGTGCGAGGGATGCACTGTTAAATCGGC
>JBFHWF010000010.1:0-55345 GCA_041589175.1 Gammaproteobacteria bacterium | reverse complement strand
CGATGGCCCCGGCAAGTATCTTGCCGGGGCCATCGAGCTGTCGACTAAACCAGCATTACCTGTTCACGCATACTGAACAGGGCAAATAGCACTTCTTCCTGTTCACGTTGTGCAATGTTGTTTTTACATAGAGCATGGATCGAGTCTTCCAGCACGGCCATGAATTCTGCGGCTGAAATATTCATGCCCTTATGAGCGGCAAGCAGGTCTTTGCCCTTGTAGACATCAGGGCCTCCTGTACCGGCAATAAAGAAGGTCGCTGCGGCATTTTTTAATGCGCTGACGTCGGTATCTGCAAAGCGTTTTGAAATGATCGGATTGCTCATGTGGTTATCCACTACATCATTGGCAATTCGTGTGATGCCCTCGGTGCCACCGAGGCGTTCATATAAAGAAGCTGTCATCCTGTTCTCCTTAGGGGTTTGATTATTGTGATGAACACTGTACCACTGCCTTTGCCGGGGTAGAAGTACACAATCTGTACTGGCAGAATAGTCGTACCGAACATGGACTGAGGATATAAACATGAAAACCTATGGACAATTTTGCCCATTAGCGCAGGCCACTCAGCTGTTATGTGAGCGCTGGACCCTGCTGGTGGTGCGTGAGCTGGTTGCCGGTAGTACCCGCTTTAACGAGCTGCGTAAGGGGGTTCCGCTGATGTCGCCTACCCTGTTATCCCGCCGCCTGAAGCAGCTGGAGACTGCCGGAGTGGTGCGTCGAGATACCTCATCAGGCGGGCGTGATAGTCGGTATGAGCTGACCCCGGCGGGGCAGGAGCTAAAGCCCGTTGTTGAGCTAATGGGGGCCTGGGGTCATCGCTGGGTGCGTACGGATTTATCGGAAGATGATCTGGATGCGAGCCTGCTTATGTGGGATATGCGGCGGAGTGTAGACAGTACATATTTTCCTGCGCATCGGGTGGTCGTGCAGTTCGAGTATCCAGATGCCGCGGAGGGTGCGCAGCACTGGTGGCTGATTTCGGAAGAGGGTGAGACAGATCTTTGCCTGAATGATCCTGGCTATGATGTTGATGTGTTAATACGCTGCTCGCTGGCGGCAATGACCGCCGTCTGGACCTGTCAGGAGCAATTGCAGGATTTAATAAGCCGGGGAGAGGTACGTGTGCTGGGTGATCCTGTCCTGATTGCTGATTTACATAAATGGATGCAGTCGAGCCTGCTGTCCCGGCTGGGGACAGTTGAGGCGATGCCAGAACTGGTATGGCCTGCAACGGCACCTGCCTGACGTGATGCGAGTGGACGCTTAACTAAAGTGGCATCATCAACGGAGCAACAGGGGTTGCTGGCATCTGTGGAAGATGCCTGGGGTGAGCTGTGTATTAGCCAGCAGGGTAACGACCGGGTGCTCAGTTTCGGCTCCAGCCTGGAGCAAAGCCGGGTTGATATGCAGCGGCCCTGGATGCTGAGCCACGAGTACACACAGATCATGCTGCTAGGGTTGCTACTGGCCAGTCCACAGCGTGTCACAGTGCTCGGGCTCGGCGGCGGCGGTCTGGCTCACTGCCTGACGCGCTTTTACCCACAGGTTGCCTGCTGTTTTGTCGAATTGCGTCAGGCTGTCATCGATATAGCATATGAATGGTTCGCGTTACCTCGGCGGGCGAATCTTGAGGTCATCTGTGCTGAGGCTTTGCAGTACCTGGCTGTTATGGAGCCCGGTTCCAGTGATCTGATTCTCAGTGATCTTTACGATGCGGGCGGAATGAATGAAAGCCAGTCACAGTTAGCGTTTGTTGAGAGTTGTCACAGGGCTTTAAGCTCGAATGGCTGGCTGGTGGTTAACTTCCATCATTTACCCGCTGAGGATAGTCAGCTGATGTCGAGCTTATCTGCGAAGTTTGAGGATATTCGACGGTGTGATGTGTTCCGGGGAAACCATGTGTTGTTCTGTGGAAAGTCGGCATCCACAAAGCCCGATAAGCTGCTACAGGTCGAGGCTCGTCAGCTGGCCCGGCGTACAGAAATGCCAATGTTGTATTACTCGCGCCAGCTATATCGTTATGGTAATTCAGTTCATTGTCCGTAAGTCGCTGAAAATTAATAATAAATTGTGGTGACTTGTGGGTGAAATCCGTATCTATTGAAGTTTGGGAAATCGAATACTTATGGTAAAATTCGAGGTTCCCTTTGTAAAAATAGTACAGGCTATATGGCGCGCAAGCTTTACATCAAAACATTCGGCTGCCAGATGAATGAATATGATTCGGCCAAAATGCACGACGTGCTGGCAGAATCCGAAGATATTATTCAGGTTGATAACCCGGAAGAAGCCGATATTCTGCTACTTAACACCTGTTCGATTCGTGAAAAAGCACAGGAAAAGGTGTTCTCCCTGCTGGGCAAGTGGAAAACCTGGAAACAGGATAAGCCTGATCTGCTGATCGGTGTTGGCGGCTGTGTCGCATCACAGGAAGGGGATGCCATTCGGCAACGTGCGCCCCATGTTGACATGGTGTTCGGTCCACAAACCCTGCATCGATTACCACAGATGGTACGTGGTGTTGAGATCGAGCATATGCCGATCGTTGATATATCTTTCCCCGAAATTGAAAAATTTGACAACCTGCCAGAACCACGTGCCGAAGGTCCGACTGCTTTTGTTTCCATTATGGAAGGTTGCAGCAAGTATTGCACCTTCTGTGTAGTGCCTTACACTCGCGGCGAAGAAATTTCTCGGCCGTTCGATGATGTACTGGCGGAGGTGGTGCAGCTGGCTCAACAGGGTGTACGTGAGATCAATTTACTGGGGCAAAATGTAAATGCCTACCGTGGCGAAATGCACGATGGTGAAATTGCGGATCTTGCACTGTTGATTCACTATGTGGCGGCGGTTGAAGGAATTGATCGCATTCGTTTTACGACATCGCACCCAGTGGAATTTTCTGACTCATTAATTCAGGCCTATGCCGAAGTGCCAGAGCTGGTGAGCTTCGTGCACCTGCCGATACAGAGCGGCTCAGATCGCGTCCTTGCTGCTATGAAGCGTGGCCATATGGCCATCGAGTATAAATCCAAGATTCGTCGTCTGCGAGAGGCTCGACCAGACCTGACATTGTCATCGGATTTTATCGTTGGTTTTCCCGGTGAAACCGATGCGGATTTTGAGGATACTATGAAGCTTATTGAAGATGTTGGTTTCGATCATTCATTCAGCTTTATTTATTCGGCTCGTCCTGGCACCCCTGCATCTTCCCTGGAAGATAGTGTTCCAATGGATACCAAGAAGGCCCGACTGGCTCGATTACAGAAGCGCATCAGCGAAATGGAAGCTGAAATCTCATCGGCTATGGTGGGAAGTGTGCAGCGTATTCTGGTTGAGCGACCTTCGAAGAAGGATCCAAAGCAGATGGCGGGTCGTACAGAAAACAATCGAGTTGTAAACTTTGATGGTAATCCGCGCCTGATTGGTCATTTTGTCGATGTAAAAATAACCGCGGCTTATGCTAATTCGCTGCAGGGTGAGTTTGTCGAAATTTCCGATATCGACCGCGCCCGTCTTTCGGCCTGATATTTTCAGGAATCCCATCTTTCGAGGCACTATAATTAATATTATGACAGAAAGTCTGGATATCGATTTCAAACCTGCAGACAATGATCGCCTGGCCAATCTCTGCGGCCCGATGAATGAGCATCTACGTCAGATAGAGTCGCGTCTGGGTGTTGAAATTAATAATCGTAACCATCATTTTCAGCTGATTGGTGAGGCCGAGAATGTGCGTATTGGTGCGGATATTCTCAAGGATCTTTATCGCAGTACACAGGATCAGGAATTGACGGCGAACCTGGTACATCTGCAGCTACAGGAATCTGGCCTGCAGCAGATGGACGAACAGGACGTGCTTGATGCGAACCAGTGGAGCCTGCGTTTACGCAAAGGACAGGTCAAAGGGCGTGGTCGTAACCAGGTTAGTTACCTGCGTAGCATTCAGACACACGATCTAAGTTTTGGTATCGGGCCAGCAGGTACCGGTAAAACCTATCTTGCGGTTGCATGCGCCGTGGCTGCCCTGGAATCAGAAAAAGTACGTCGTATTTTACTGGTACGCCCTGCGGTTGAAGCGGGTGAGCGGCTGGGCTTTCTACCGGGCGATCTGGCACAGAAGATCGATCCTTATCTGCGCCCCATGTATGATGCGCTTTATGAGATGATGGGCTTTGAACGCGTTGCCAAGTTAATGGAACGCAATATTATTGAAATTGCGCCTCTGGCCTATATGCGTGGGCGCACACTAAATGATGCATATATTATTCTTGATGAAGCGCAGAATACGACGCGTGAACAGATGAAGATGTTTCTCACACGTATTGGCTTTGGTTCAACTGCAGTTGTCACGGGAGATGTGACACAGATCGATTTGCCTCGTGGTACCTATTCAGGGCTGAGGCATGCTGTCGATGTGCTAAAAGATATCGACGATATATCCATGACATTTTTTGATCCCCGTGATGTCGTGCGACATCCGATGGTTAAGCGAATTGTCAAAGCCTATGATCTGTATGAAGCCTCGACGACAAAAGATAAATCTGGCGATACGGATACTAATCAGTAATGGCAATACAGATGGATATACAGACGGCAGATGATTTGCCGGAAAGCATCGAGGAACCTCCGCCGAGTTGTTTGCTGCGAGAATGGGCACAGGCAGCATGGCAGGGAGATGCGGATGCAGAACCCGAATTGAGCCTGCGCATCGTGAGTGCTGAAGAGAGTCGGCAACTTAACCGAGATTATCGCGGCAAGGATAAACCCACCAATGTTCTTTCCTTTCCTATGCAGATGGAAGGCGACATCACGTTTGCTGAAAATGAACCACAGGCATTTCAGATACTGGGTGATCTGGCAATTTGTGCACAGGTTGTGGAAGATGAAGCCAGACAGCAGCAAAAACACCGTGAAGCACACTGGGCGCATATGCTTGTTCATGGCATGTTGCACCTTCAGGGATATGACCATATCGAAGATGCAGAGGCAGAGGAAATGGAACAGCTGGAAGTTCGTATTTTAAATCAACTGGGGTTTTCCGATCCCTATCAACCAGATATTAACCTTGATACTGTTCGACGCGTGGAAACGTAATTATGAATGATCAAACCAATGAAGCAAACCTGAGTCTGTTCGATAAGCTGAGCCGAATTTTTCTAGACTTGCCACAGAATCGTGAAGAGCTTAGTGAGGTTCTGCAGGCCTCTGAAAAACGTGATCTACTGGATCGCGATGCCCTGAGCATGATTGAAGGTGTATTGCAGGTATCAGAAATCCAGGTTCGAGATATTATGATTCCTCGATCTCATATGGTTGTAATTAACGAAGATACGCCATACGAAGAAATGCTTCCCGTAATAATAAATTCAGGTCACTCTCGTTTTCCTGTGATTGGCGAAAACCGTGATGAAATTCTTGGGGTATTGCTGGCAAAAGATCTACTGCGTTATGTAGGTGAAGAAGAACGCAAGGAGTTTGATATCAAGGATGTGCTGCGTCAGGCTGTTTTCGTGCCGGAGAGCAAGCGATTAAATGTTTTGCTCAAGGAGTTTCGGGCCAGTCGCAACCATATGGCTATTGTTATTGATGAATACAGTGGTGTTGCCGGGCTTGTTACTATCGAGGATGTGCTTGAACAGATAGTTGGTGATATCGATGATGAGCACGATGTGGAAGATGTTGGTAATATCCGTCGTATGGGTGTTAACCGGTATTCCCTGAAGGCGCTCACCCCGATAAGTGAGTTCAATGAATTTTTTCAGCGCTCATTCAATGAACTGGATTCTGATACCGTAGCAGGTATGCTAATGAAACATCTTGGGCATATGCCTAAACGTGGAGAGTCTGTAACCATCGACAATCTGTTGTTTAAAATTATGAGTGCTGACAGTCGACGCATCAAACACGTACAGCTTATACTGTTACCAAAAGTCAGTAATAGTGCTGAAGAAGTTTAAACTCAATAACAGGCGTCGTGTAAGGTAAGGCATTTCACGTAAATTATATAAATGACGGAACATAACTGGCTAAAGCACAATCCGTATTACCGGTTTGAGTGGTTGCTGCTGATTGCAGGCAGCCTGTTACCATTCAGTTTTTCACCCTATAACCTTGTCTGGCTTCAATTGCCGTTGCTGGCGACACTTTTCATTCTCTGTGTTGGCCAGGATAGTCGCCGTATATTCCTGAGAGTTCTGCTGTTTTTTTTCGCCAGTTTTGCTCATGGTATACACTGGATTTTTTATAGCTTGCATTATCATGGTGGTTCACCACTGGTGCTTGCTGTAATAATGGTTGTGTTGTTATCGCTTTATCTGGCGCTTTATCCTGCATTGATGATGGCACTGGTTGGGCGTTATATTCGAGCAACACCGGTGATTTTTCTGTCGCTGCTGTTTCCAGTGGCGCTAACCCTCGGTGACTGGTTGAGAGGGTATGTATTGACCGGGTTCCCATGGCTGCAGCTGGGCACAGCGTATGTCGACACACCAGTGGCGGGCTTTATGCCTGTGTTCGGTGGGCTGGGGAGCGGGCTTGTCGGCAGTATGTTTGCCGGTTTACTTGGGCTATTTGTTTTCAGACCTGCAACTCGCATTGCATCAGCTGGTATGGTGATGGTGCTATTACTTGCAGGTTACCTGTTACTTGAAGTTAGCTGGACACAACCCAGAGATGAGCCCATACAGGTGAGTATGGTTCAGGGAAATATTCCACAGTCTGAGAAATGGAAATCAGAGAACTATCTGCCCACGCTCAACATGTATCGCCAGCTTAGTCTGCGGCATCCGGATAGCGACCTGATTATCTGGCCTGAAACAGCGATACCGGGTTTCAGGTACTATGTTGAACACTATCTTGAAGGGTTAAGGCAGTTTGCCAGAGAAACCAATAGCGAATTTCTGATGGGTGTTTTCACACAGCAGGAAAACGGTGGGCGATATTACAACTCAGTGATTACCCTGGATGGCCAGGTGTATCTAAAACGGCATCTTGTACCCCTGGGTGAATATTTTCCGCTACGAGGTCTGTTGGGTTTTTTCGCAAACTGGGTGGATATTCCAATGTCAGATATCGATCATGGTGATAGTCGTCAGCCATTGATTCAGGTTGCTGGCCAGGTAGTGGGTGTCAATATCTGTTTTGAAGATGCTTTTGATCGAGATGTGCGACTGGACGTGCCCGAAGCCAGTCTGCTGGTTAATGTTAGCAATGATGCCTGGTTTGAAGACTCACCTCAGCCCTGGCAGCATCACCAGATCGCCAGGGTGCGTGCGCTTGAAAGTGGGCGTAGCCTGATTCGTTCGACCAATACTGGCGTGACTGCGATTATTGACCCGAAGGGCAGGGTACAGGCACAGTTGCCACAATTTACCCGTGATGTGCTTACCGCTAAAGTTCAGGCCTATGAGGGATCCACGCCTTATGTGCGCTGGGGCAATTATCTGCTGGTTTCTCTCATGATGGTGGTTCTGGTGATGTTTTTCTATCGTGGTAGATTCTCGTGAGCCTGATTTTGCGTGATACGTTAAAGAGTTGGAGTCCAGCACTGATTAAGTGCCACATAATCTCCCTACCTGTCAGAGGATGAGTCCAGCAGATTTTTTGCAGATAAAACATAAAACGGGTCTTTTGCTGACTGGTCTGTTAATGCGATTATTTGAATTTTTCTGTGTTTTTTTATATAAAACATTCCACATGTATCTGTCAGTCTATTTGAGGTTTTGATCGTATGAAAATGAGGTTTGTAGCATTTTTCTCTCACCTTCTGGTGAGCATTTTTCTGATCTCTGTTTTTCTGTTTCTTATTTTCAAAATCTGGTATATCGAACCTTTCGATGCGCTTTACTCAACCTGGGATATTATAAAAATAGTTGCGGGTGTTGATCTGATACTTGGGCCGTTACTGACATTTGTCGTGTTCGATATGCGTAAAAAACGGTCCGAACTGGCCAGAGATCTTTCCATTATTTTTGCCATACAGTTAACAGCGCTCGTCTGGGGTGGCTATGTGGCGCAGAAAGCACGTCCACTATATGCTGCGATGTTCAATGGGGTTATTCTGAGTCTTACATTGAATGAAGTCAGTAAGTCCACCGAAACACCGGCTGTGGAAATGCCGGGTCTGCTCGAACCGGTTAAATTTGTTTATGTGCTTCCACCGCGTGACTCAGAAGAATATGGAAAGCTTCTCAGGGATATCTACTATAACGATGCGCCAGACGTTGGTATGCGAGTTGAGCGTTTCAGAGAAATGAGTGAATATCGCGAAGAGGCGCTAAAACACCATCTGCAACTTGATCAGGTGCTCGATAAGAACCCCAAAGGGCAGAAGGTTTATGATGCCTATATGCGGTCACGTGCCACAGATGGTGATATTGCTTTTTACCCTATCAAGGGAAGTACGGTGAGTAAGACTGCAGTGATAGATCTGAAATCAGCAAGAATTCTGGATATTATCGACTCATTTTACTAAACCTGTCTCATTAAATTGATTGCGCGATAGTGTTCTGCTCAGGACTGGCATCATTGCCATGTGTGATTTGCTAGACTCTAATGGCTATGATCGAAATCGCATTATTTCCAATTCCTGGATGCGTGTCATTTCCTGGCACGTTGTTTCCCCTGCATGTTTTCGAGCCCCGTTATCGGGACATGGTACACCACTGCGTTGAGAGTGACAGGCTGATGGCGATATGCCATACGCAAAAGGAAATACATGCCGCTAAATCCGGCCAGCGGCCAGAGGAAATGTTGCAGAGTAATCAGGCTATGTATAAACCCTGTTCTGTGTTTTCAGCAGGTAGGTGCGAGCTTGTTTATACCCTGGATGATGGTCGCATGTTGATTAATGTGCATCTGCAGGCTCGTTATCACTGCGTGCAGGAAATCCAGGAACTGCCGTATACGATCTGTCGTTGTGAAGAGTATGCAGATCTTCCGCATACAGACAGGGATGTGAAAAATGCTGAAGCGCTCCGGCAGAAAATACTTCAACGGCTGTATGTGCTGACAGCCGGTGATGAACTTGCACAAAAAGCGCTGAATGCTGTCCACTGGGAAAATAAATCGTTGCAGGTATTCAGCTTTGCAATTCTGGCAGCGCTTCAGTTTGATGCAGACTTTAAACAGCAAATGCTGGAATGCCAGTCATTGCTGCAGCGACTGCAGGGGGTTTATCAGAGATTGAGATAACATGTTCTATCGAATTTATTCGAGGTATTCGGTAGACATAATCTGTTCCGGCTCATCAGGCACAGCGCTTGCTTTACGTAAGGTGGCTTCTACGCGAGCACTGTTGATAAAACTAATATCCAGTATTTCCGGATAGAGCAGGTACAGCTGGTCGACGACCAGTGCACGACTGCGCGAAACGTCTTCCAGAATACGACGCTGGCTGTCGTTGAGGGTGTCTAGCAATAATAGCCAGGGTGCCTGCCACTGAATGAATTCGTTAATCAGATTGCTATGCAGGGTGTCATGTGGCTGATCATTTAGCATAAACACGGGGAACTCGAAGTCCCGTAGCTCTCTACCGCCTAGCTGTTTCCGAATATTGTGACCGCCCAGCCCGATGCCATGGCCATCCATGGTGCGTTTAAACCACTGCGCTCGACCGGAGCGCTTGCCAATATGGTTGATGTAATGCGTCAGGTATTGACCCGCTGTCATATCGCTTTTGTGATGACCCTTAATCTTTTCATAGGCCTGTGAGCGAAATTCATTGCGGCACTGAATACCGGCGCGCCAGTCAAGTAAGGGCTGCTTATCCATATCCTTTTCACGGCGCGAGCTATCAATCAGGGCAAGCGGCCGATCATCATTATCCAGTAGCCATAATTCATAATTGTCGAGAAATGCAAACGGGATGTCTGTGTGGTGTGCTAACAGATACTGATAAAGTTGTGCACCCTCTGCTTCCATGGCCTTGAAGTCTTCGGAGGGGTAGATTGCTCCCCGTTTCAGCCCCTTAGCTTTAGACCAGCTGCCGTAACGAATATCGGATGTCTGTACCCGTTGGTTGTTATCGAGGTCCTGCACCAGTGCGCGATTACTAACGTAAATGTCCCAGTGAATGCCATCCAGGGTGACGGCTTCTGCACCCTTGTATTCGATGATATTCATTGTGCCCCGAAAGGGGTTGAGAAGGCGTTGCGAATAGGTGATAAAGGGCATATTTCTAGTGGGTCCCCGCTCGTTTAAAGTGTCGGCACTGGCATCCCGGGCAACAGGGTATGGTCTGTGTTTGATTGAGTCGGATCTCGCGTCCGCACTTCACGCATTGCAGATGCTTGGGACCAGTAATTTCACCCGCATGATAGGATGCATCGGTGGTCTGATCACTGATGTCGCAGCCTGGATGGGAAAACTGCGCCAGCTCGACACGCGTGCGGTCCGCGACGGAAAGGAACAGTTCCAGCACTTTTTGCTCGATGATATCAATATCCAGTAATAACCACTCGCTGAACTCCTGGCTGGTTTCCATCAGGTACTCTGCGGCATCGTTGATATCCCGTTTAATATAATTACTGACTTCCTCGGCTTCTTCCAGGGATATTTCGCCGAGGTGTATCGCCTGCTTCTTGGCCTGGTCAATGGCCTTCTGCAGGGACGGTACCGCGTTTGATTCGGCATCATCGATACTTTGCCGGACGCGAATCATCATCTGGTTATAGGCTTTCACCAGTGATGAGTCATCGGTGTGACGCGGTGATGACATAGACCTGCCTCTCATACTAAATCTGAGTTTCCTATCTCAATGGTCTGATGTATCCTTCTTTCCTTTTTATAGTTCATATTCGCGACAACATCGCGAACGCCAACCGAATTGAAGCCGAGTCGATGCAAGAAAATTACGATCCACAGCAAATTGAGCAAGAAGCCCAGGAATTTTGGGAGAAAAATCAGTCATTTAAGGTGACGGAAGACGCTGGTCGGGAAAAATTCTACTGCCTGTCGATGTTTCCCTACCCCAGTGGACGCCTGCATATGGGGCACGTGCGCAATTACTCGATCGGCGATGTGATCAGCCGCTACCAGCGTATGCAGGGTAAGAATGTTTTACAGCCCATGGGCTGGGATGCTTTTGGCCTGCCCGCGGAAAACGCGGCTCACAAGAACAACTCCCACCCCGCCACCTGGACCTATTCCAATATCGACTACATGCGTGGTCAGTTGAAGCGCCTCGGCTTTGGTTATGACTGGGATCGCGAGCTGGCGACCTGTACCCCGGAATACTACCGCTGGGAGCAGTGGTTGTTTACCCGCCTGTATGAGAAAGGCCTGGTTTACAAGAAGAACGCTGTGGTCAACTGGGACCCGGTCGACCAGACCGTGCTCGCCAACGAGCAGGTGGTGGATGGCCGTGGCTGGCGCTCCGGTGCGCTGGTCGAGCGCAAGGAAATCCCCCAGTGGTTCATGAAAATCACCGATTACGCGGATGAGCTATTAAGTGACGTCGAGAAGCTGGATGGCTGGCCCGAGCAGGTGCGTACTATGCAGCGCAACTGGATTGGACGCTCCGAGGGCGTCGAGCTGCAGTTCGAGGTGGATGGCGAGGCTCCGCTTACCGTGTATACAACCCGCCCCGATACGTTGATGGGTGTGACCTACGTGGCGGTGGCAGCCGAGCATGACCTGTCCCACAAGGCGGCCGAGTCGAACGACACGCTGAAGGCGTTCATCGACGAGTGCAAGAATACCAAGGTAGCTGAAGCTGATATGGCGACCATGGAAAAGAAGGGTGTGGATACCGGTTACAAGGCGCGTCACCCGATCAGCGGCGAAGAGGTGCCTGTCTACGCGGCTAACTTCGTGCTCGCGGATTACGGCTCCGGTGCGGTCATGTCGGTACCCGCCCACGACCAGCGTGATTACGAATTTGCCCAGGCCTATGGTCTGCCCATGAAGCAGGTTATCGCACCTGCAAATGACGAGCCCTGCGACCTGGCCAGGGAAGCCTTCGTGGAGAAAGGCGTGCTGATCAACTCCGGCCAGTTCGATGGTATGGATTTCCAGCAGGCCTTCGATGCCATCGCCGCACACCTCTCAGCCGAGGGTAAAGGCGAGAAACAGGTTAACTTCCGTCTGCGTGACTGGGGTGTATCACGCCAGCGTTACTGGGGAACGCCCATCCCGATGATCAACTGTGACAGCTGCGGCTCCGTGCCAGTGCCTGAAGATCAGCTTCCCGTGGTGCTGCCGGAAGATGCAGCCTTCGGCGACGACGTGGGTTCACCGATCAAGAAAATGCCCGAGTTTTACGAAACCAGCTGCCCGAAATGTGGCGGCAAGGCAGAGCGTGAAACGGATACCTTCGATACCTTCTTCGAATCCTCCTGGTACTACGCCCGCTATGCCTGCCCGGATGCACAGCAGATGCTGGATGAGCGAGCCAACTACTGGTTGCCCGTTGATCAGTATGTGGGGGGTATCGAGCACGCGGTTCTGCACCTGCTGTATGCACGTTTCTTCCATAAGCTGATGCGCGACGAAGGCCTGATCACCGCCAGTGATGAGCCGTTTAGTAACCTGCTAACCCAGGGTATGGTGTTGAAAGATGGCACCAAGATGTCCAAGTCCAAGGGCAACACGGTTGATCCGCAGGGGCTGATCGATGCCTATGGTGCGGACACCGTACGATTATTCACCATGTTTGCAGCGCCACCGGAGCAGTCGCTGGAGTGGTCCGACTCGGGAGTGGATGGTGCGTCAAGGTTTCTTAAGCGTCTGTATCGAATGATTCATGCCCATGTTGAAGCGGGTGTGGTCAAGGCTGCCTGTGACAGTGCTAGCCTTGATGATAAACAGAAAGCCCTGCGTCTAAAGCTGCACCAGACAATCCAGAAAGTCAGCGATGATATTGGTCGACGCTACACATTCAATACGGCGATTGCGGCGGTGATGGAGTTGACTAATGAGCTCTCGAAGTTCAGTGACGATTCTGATAACGGGCGTGCGCTGATGCAGGAGGCACTCGATGCTATGGTGCTGATGCTGTCACCGATCGTACCCCACTTCAGTCACTCGATGTGGCAGGCGCTGGGACATGAGTCTGCGATCATTGACGAAAGCTGGCCGCTTGTTGATGAATCTGCACTGGTGCAGGATAGTATAGAACTGATGGTGCAGGTAAACGGTAAACTGCGTAGTAAGATCAAGGTGGCTGCGGATGCCGATAAGGACACCATCGAGGCGGCGGCACTTGCCGACAGTAACGTACAGAATCATACCGAGGGCAAAACCGTGCGCAAGATTATCGTCGTACCGGGGCGCCTGGTAAACATCGTGGCGAACTAAACGGGATGTTTGAAATCAGGCAGCATGAACTCAGACAGTATGCCCGAGCAGGCCTGTATCTTGTATCAGGCTTACTGGCGCTTTCTTTGCTGTCAGCCTGTGGGTTCAAACTGCGTGGTAGCTATGAGTTACCCCATGCAATGCAGGCTACCTTCGTGCAGGTTGCTCACAGCAGCCCACTGCTGCAGCGTATCAGGCAGCAGCTGGCTGATAGCGGGGTGGAGGTGCTGAAACAACCCCGTGAGGATGCAGCCACATTACGTATTCTTACCGAATCGAGAAACCGGCGCGTCACTTCAGTTGATTCTCAGGGGCGTCCCCGTGAATATACGCTAATTTATCAGCTAAGTTATGAGATGTATAACGCCCGGGATGAATTCAGACTGCCGCAAAGTACACTCAGTGTTGAGCGGGACTTTATCTTCGATACTGAAGCGGTACTGGGGAATCAGCAGGGTGAAGAACAGTTATTTAGCAGTATGGAACGGGATATTGTGCGTCTGCTGATGTTGCAATTACAGTCTGCAAAATCGCAGGAAGCAACGCCATGAAGCTCAGGCCGGATCAGCTTGAACGACACCTGGGTGGTGACCTCGCTGCGATCTATTTTATTAGTGGCGATGAACCACTACAGGTGATGGAAGCATCGGATCGTATTCGTGCTGAGGCAAGAAAGCAGCAATACAGTGAACGTGAGGTACTGGATGTCGATGCGCAATTCGACTGGAATCTACTGCTGGATGCAGGCAATAGTCTGTCACTGTTTGCCGAGAAACGCATTATCGAATTGCGAATTCCTTCGGGTAAACCAGGCAAAATCGGTTCACAGGTTTTGCAGCAGTATGCCGAACGCCCGGCCGATGATGCGGTGTTAATCATCACCAGTGGTAAGCTGGAAGGCAGTGCAAAAAACACCAAATGGTTTAAAACCCTGGATGCTCAGGGTGTTGTGATTCAGTGCTGGCCAGTGAAGCCAGAACAGTTGCCCGGCTGGATTAGTCAGCGCCTGCAGGCGAAAGGTATCAGTACCGATACGCAGGCAGTGCAGTTACTGGCGGATCGAGTGGAAGGTAATCTGCTCGCTGCAGCGCAGGAAATTGATAAGCTGTTTCTATTGCATGGCGCAGGCAGGCTGAGCGTTGAGCAGGTGACGGCAGCTGTTTCAGACAGTGCCAGGTACAACATCTATGATCTTATCGACACGGTAATCGCCGGAGATGTGATCCGTTGTTCTCGTATGATGAGTGGACTCAGGAATGAAGGTGTAGAGCCTGTCCTGATGTTGTGGGCGCTGAGTCGTGAAATTCGCACATTGTGCAAAATTAGTGGAGGCCCCATGTCGGCTGATGCGGCAATGGCCCAGTTGCGTGTATGGGATACACGTAAGCCACTTCTTCGAAAAGCATTATCCCGTCACCCGGCAGGGCGCTGGAAGCTGTTTCTCAAGCGCTGTGCACGAATTGATAAAGTGATTAAGGGTGTTGAGGCTGGCAGGCCCTGGGATGAGCTGTTTATGCTGTGCACACAGATTGCTCGATAAAGACAGGCTGTTGATGGCATCTGCTCTAAGTATCGTTTGCATTACTGTTAACAAGTTTCAGCAATAGTTTAAATAAAATAATTTTGAGAATGTTTTTATGAAAAAGTATCACGTGTATGGTGTGGGCAATGCCCTGGTTGATATGGAGTTCGAGGTTGAGGATGCTTTCTTTGAAACCTACGGCATAGAGAAGGGTGTGATGACGCTGGTTGATGAAGAACGACAGCACGAACTAATGTCACACCTGGATGCTTTTGATGGCAAGAAGGCTTCGGGCGGCTCTGCTGCAAACACCATTATTGCGGTGAGTTATTTTGGCGGTCAGGCATTTTATTCCTGCAAGGTTGCCAGTGATGAGCTGGGTGATTTTTATATTAAGGATCTACAGGCGGCGGGTGTTGATAGTAATGTCGGCGATGGTCGCAAAGATGGTATTACGGGCAAATGTCTGGTGATGGTGACGCCGGATGCCGAGCGGACAATGAATACCTTTCTTGGGATTACAGAGACCTTCTCTGTTGACGAAATACACCAGCAGGCGATTACTGAATCAGAATACCTGTATATCGAAGGCTATCTTGTGACCTCAAATACCGGGCGTCACGCAGCTATCGAGTCGCGTAAGATTGCGGAAGAGAACGGTATAAAAACCGCGCTGACGTTTTCTGATCCCGCGATGGTGGAGTTTTTCCGAGACGGTCTGAAAGAGATGATTGGTGATGGAGTCGATCTGCTGTTCTGTAATGAAGCTGAAGCACTCAACTGGGCGGAAACCGATCAGCTGGATGCGGCGGTGGAATCGATCAAGCAGATTGCGCGTCAGTTCGCCATCACCCGAGGAGCCAGGGGGGCATTGCTTTATGATGGTGAGCATCTGATCGAAATTTCACCCCATAACGTCAAAGCCGTAGATAGTAATGGCGCGGGTGATATGTTTGCAGGTGCATTCCTTTATGGCATTACTCACGGACACTCGTTCTATGAGGCAGGTAATATTGCCAGTCTGGCGTCAGCACGGGTTGTGAGTCAGTTTGGGCCACGCCTGGAAGCTGAAACGCATCGTGAGATTCTGGATCTGGTTCTGAGCTAATTCGGCTAGGTTTCAGCTGTGATTGAATGATAAGAAATTCAAAAATATTTCAGGAATTGCTTGCAATTTATTGAATTTAAGGTTGTTATTCATCAAAATCCATGTTTTTCAGGTTGGAAAAACCTGAAAACCCACTATTATTTTTGTTACTAAGATAGCAATTGTCATTAATGCTCGAGTGCAGGGTGCTAACAGACCTGCCCCGACGAGGGTCAGGATAGGGTGGAACAGGTGAGTAAGGAACAGCGTAAATTTCCTCGACGTGAACTACATATAGAAGTTGAGCTGGGGTTCCCCTCCGGTGAAAAACAGGTGGTCAGAACACGGGATGTCAGTGAAGGTGGTGTGTTTCTCGTGCTCGACAAGCTGCGTCGACCCATTATTGGTGAGGTTGTCACAGTAAAAGTCTGTGAGGCCAGTAATGGTGAGCCGGTTAAGCATACCTTCCCCAGTAGTGATGCCGTTGTCGTCCGTCAGGAAGAGGGCGGGATAGGGCTGGCATTTATCGAGCTGGATTTTGCAGAGGATTTCTAATCAGGGGCAATGTGCTTTGATATTGATAACATTGACCACGAGAAAAAGAATGAGGATGGCTTCAGGTGAGTGATACTGATAACGAAAAGCCGAATACCGAAGGGGCTGAAGAGCAGCCAAGGTACTATATTGAGCTGGTAGATTATATTCTGAGCCAGCTGGAAGAGTTTGTAGCGGGTAAGCTGGAAGAGCTCTTCAAAAAAGCCGATGAAGACTTATTTGATTCTGCCCAGAGTGCCAGTAGTACAGCGGAGCAGAATCGCATGTTTGAGGCTATGAATGCACTGCGAGCCAATAAGCAGTCGATTCAGCAGAGCTTTGTCGATGAACTCAGCTTTTATCTACAGCCAGTGTCTGAACTGGATAAACTTCCCGAAAAGAAAAAGAGCAAGCAGCCCTCCGGCGGACTGAGTCTGGTTGAGCAGACTGAAATGGATGAAATGGTGACCCTCAATTCCATGAGCGGTAAGGCTGCGGGTGATCACCGAGAAGCGATTGATCATCTGATCAAGCGACTCAGGGAGCTTGCTCAGTATAACGACCATATCTTCCACGGCGGGGCGCTGGAACCCAGAATACTCTGTGATGCCATGCATGAGTCTGTGGACAAGACGGATCTGATCGATAAAGACCGACTCGTGGTGTATCGCTTTTTTGGGCAGACCTTTATCAGCAAGCTGGGTGAGCTATATGGCTCACTCAATAACATGCTTATTGAGAATGGCATTCTGCCAGAAATCGAATTCAGTGCAGATATACCTCACTATGAAGGCGACTATGGTGAAGAAGGTGGTGGTGAGGAACTCGATCCTCAGGCACCGCCACCACCTCCTGTTCCCCCAGGGGGGCGACGTGCTTTTGGTAGTGGTATACGAGGATACTCGGGGTACGCGTCCGGCGCGCCTGCAGGTGCGCCGGGTCAGCCACCCATGGGCGGTGCTGGCGCACCTCCCTCTATGGGTGGGGGTATGCCCGGTGGTCAGCCCCCTATGGGTGGTGGCTACCCTGGTGGCCCTGCCGGTATGGGTATGCCCGCGGGTGCGCCTCCTGGGCAGGGTGGCGCGCCGATGCAGGGCGGTGGTGGCTATGGCTCAGCTGCTCCTCGTCGAGCCTTTGGCAGTGGCATGCAGAGTTTCGGCCAGGGGCCGGCTGCCTATGACCCAAATGCGCCAGCTGCTGCACCTGGTGCGGCACCGGCTGGACCAGAGACCGTCCCAACAGGCCCGTCAGGTCAGGCAACATCTGCAGGTATGCCCGTATCCCATGTAAGGCAAAGTATAGAAAGCTTCGTGGGTGGGACCCATTCCGATATGGTGTCGGGGGGTAGTGATAACTATTATTCACACCAGCAGGTGATGACTGCGCTGACCGATCTGCAGGAGGCACCAGAAGATATCAGTCAGACGCCACTGGTATTTGATGCTAACCAGATTAAAAAGGCCGTGCTGTCGAGTATCGGTGAATCTGAAGGTGGTGCGGTAACCAAGGCGGTTAACCAGGTTTCTGAAAAAACCATTGATTTCATCAAGCTTATTTTCGACGCGATTATCGATGAAGAAAGCATTACTGATGAGATCAAAACCTTACTCCTCAGTCTGCAGATTCCCGTTATTAAAGCAGCAATGCTCGATTCCGAGTTCTTTGTTGATGACCAGCATCCAGCTCGACAGTTACTGGATAAAATCGCCGAAGCGGGTGTTGGCGTTTCAGAGCATACCGATCCCATATATATCGAGATTGAGCAGATCGTGCGCAAGCTGTTGCACGATTATGGTGAGGATATTGTCGCCTTTAAGATTGCACTAGATGAGCTCAATACTCTTACCGAAGAAATTTATCGTAAAGCGCGTGAGACAGAAGCACGCTCGCAGAAAGCGGTAAAAATGGCCCATGCCAAGGGCATCGTTTTACAGGAAATTCGTAAGATCACCATCGGCAGGGAACTGCCGCTGGGTATTCGCACGCTGGTGTTAAAAGTCTGGCCGAGCATGATGTTCAACCACTATATGGCGAATGGTAAAGCCAATGATGAGTGGGTCGAGCTGTTAATGATTCTGCAGAAAATCATTGAAAGCGTACAGCCGCTGAATAGTCAGCAGGAACTCGATGAGCTGGGTGTTAGTTACAATGAGATTCTGCAGGCAGCACGTAACAAGCTGGACAAGTGCAAGAAAAATCGCCAGACCATCGATCAGGTGATTCAGGAGCTGGAAGATACCTACGATAACCTCATGGCCACCACTGATCTTCCCGATGAGGCTGAGCTGGAGGCTCGGGCTGCTGAAGAACAGCCGGCAGAGGACGAAACGACAGGCATGGAGATGCCCGAAGGTGAAGCTGTGTCAGTATCGGAAGATGCAGAAGGCGCAGAAGGTGCTGATGAAATGGCGATCTCGGCTGAGTCTGCCATGGAGGTGCCAGAAGAAGAGACCGAGTCTACTGACGAGCGTGATCCGGAAGTCATTGCCCGTGAGAAGATTGCCATGTTGCCGGAAGGTGTGGCGCCAGGCGCCTGGTTTATTGTGTATAACGGCGAGGATAAACCGGTACGCCGACTCAAGCTGGCGGTTATTCTGGTGCAGGATGCCACCATGGTTTTTGTCGATCATCTGGGTAATGTCGTTATTGAAAAAGACGCTGAGAAATTTGCCGACGAAATCGACAAGGGTCTGTCTGGTGTGATTATGCAGCATTCCGTGTTCGATCATGCACTGAGCTCAGCCCTGAAATCTATCGAACACTAGGGGAGCGGGCCGCACATGCGGCCCAGTGCCTTCCGGTGTTTCAGCCTGCCAGCAACCCAGCTAATAACCTGATTCAGTTTCGTGATGTTTTATCTACGCCTGCATCCTGCGCAGACAATCAGAATATGGCAAAATACGCGATCGTAGAAAACTTGCTGGATCACCATGAAAGAATACATGCAACAGTTAGGGCAGAAAGCTCGTGCAGCTGCCGTGGCTATCTCACGGGCCGAGTCAGCGGCCAAGAATCAGGCACTACTGGCGATGGCCGATGCCATTGATGCGGCCAGTGAAACCCTTAAGGCTGAAAACCAGAAAGATCTGCAGGCGGGTCGTGATAACGGTCTCGATGATGCCATGCTCGATCGTCTTGAGTTAAATGATGCGCGTATTGCGGGGATGTCAGAGGGGCTACGTCAGATCGCTGCGCTGCAGGATCCGGTTGGTGAGATCTCGGATATGGCCTATCGGCCTTCTGGTATCCAGGTCGGCAAGATGCGGGTTCCTTTAGGCGTGATTGGAATCATCTATGAGTCCCGTCCTAATGTCACAGCAGATGCCGCTGGCCTGTGCCTCAAGTCAGGTAATGCCACGATTTTGCGAGGTGGCTCAGAAGCCATTCACTCCAATATGGCCGTTGCTCGTTGTATACAGTCGGGCCTGCAGGCTGCGGGCCTGCCCGCTGAGGCAGTGCAGGTTGTTGAAACCACCGATCGTGCCGCTGTTGGAGAGCTGATTACCGATAGTGAACATGTCGATGTGATTATTCCTCGCGGCGGTAAAGGGCTGATCGAACGTATTAGTCGGGAAGCGACCGTGCCAGTTATCAAGCATCTGGATGGAATCTGTCATGTATATATAGATGCCGAGGCAGATCTCAATAAGGCGGTGGATATTGCTGATAACGCCAAGACGCATCGCTACGGCGTGTGTAATGCCATGGAGACGCTGCTGGTGCATCAGTCTGTTGCAGCCGAGTGTCTGCCAGCACTGGCCCAGCGTTATGCGAAAAAGGGCGTCGAGCTAAGGGGCTGTGAGCGAACCCGCGCACTGATTGAATGCCAGGCGGCGACAGAAGATGACTGGGATACGGAGTATCTTGCGGCCATCCTGTCTATTCGCGTGGTGAATGATATTGACGAGGCGATGACGCATATCAATACCCATGGTTCACACCATACAGATAGTATTATCACCGAGAACTACACACTGGCACGGCGTTTCCTGCGAGAAGTTGATTCCAGCTCGGTGATGGTAAACGCATCAACCCGCTTCGCAGATGGTTTCGAATATGGTCTGGGTGCTGAAATTGGTATCAGTACCGACAAGTTGCATGCCCGTGGCCCAGTGGGCCTGGAAGGCCTGACGACGCTGAAATATATTGTGCTGGGTGATGGGCATATTCGTAATTAGTCAGCGCATCAAGGTTCGGGGGCTAAGCAATGGCTGAGCTTGTCGGTATCATGGGGGGAACGTTTGACCCGATCCACTTTGGGCATCTACGTTCTGCCCTTGAGCTGATGCAGCGGCTTGGGCTATCGCAGGTTCGCTTTATTCCAAATCGCATTCCTCCCCATCGGGGGCAACCACTGCTGGATGATGTGACCCGGGCCGAGCTGGTGCAACAGGCCATCATGGATATTCCTCAGTTTGTTCTCGATAGTCGTGAACTGAAGCGTGAGGGGCCATCCTATATGGTTGATACCCTCGCCAGCCTGCAACAGGATTTACCCCATCACCGACTTTGCCTGATTATGGGGATGGATGCCTATAATGGCTTCCAGCAGTGGTATCGCTGGGAGGCTATACTTGAGTTATGCCACCTGGTAGTGATGACACGCCCGGGTGCCAGCCTGCAGGAAGCCATGCAATTGCCCGGTATTACTGAAGATCCGGCTCAACTCCAGCAAACATCCGCAGGGCAAATCCTGTTACAATGTGTTACACCACTGGATATTTCTGCCAGCCAGATACGTCAATGTCTTGAGTCAGGCCAGAGTACCCGGTTCCTGATACCCGAAGCGATTAGAGAGAAGCTAGAAGCAGCCTATGCCAGACAATGCAACAGCGGCAATTGATGCCTTGAAACAGCTCGTCATTACGGCGATCGAAGACATGAAGGGTGAAGACATCGTCGAACTCAACGTGAAAGATAAAACCAGCGTTACCGATCTGCTTGTTATTGCCAGTGGTACCTCCAGTCGCCACGTAAAATCCATAGCTTCTAATGTCGCCCTGGAAGCCAAGAAAGCTGGTCATCGAGCACTAGGTATCGAAGGCGAAGAGCAGGGTGAGTGGGTGCTGGTCGATCTTGGGGATGTCGTGGTGCATATCATGCAGCCCCAGGTCAGGCAGTTTTATGATCTGGAAAAGCTGTGGAGCTTCGATGAGTCTACCGAGGTGAGTGCTGAGTCACGCTAATCGGGAGCTAATATCATGCGAATCCTGCTGCTGGCAGTAGGCCAGAAAATGCCGGACTGGGTAGAACAGGGTTACCGTGAATATGCACAGCGAATGCCCGCCGACGTTCGCCTCGAGCTGAAAGAAATTCCCGCATCAAAGCGTGGCAAGAATGCCGATATTACCCGCATTATGGAAGATGAATGCCAGCGTATTCAGGCAGCAATTCCCCGTTCGGCACATATCGTCGTGCTGGACGTTAAAGGCAAACCCTATTCAACCGAACAGCTTGCGCAGCGCATGGATCACTGGATGCATGGCGGGCAGGATGTCTGTTTGCTGGTTGGAGGTCCGGATGGCCTGTCTGAATCCTGTCGGCTTCTGGCAAATGAACGCTGGTCTTTATCACCCCTGACCTTTCCTCACCCGCTGGTAAGAGTTATTCTGGCAGAGCAGTTATATCGTGCATGGTCTGTGCTCCGAAATCATCCCTATCACCGGGCCTGAAAATACAACCGTATGCCTGAATGAAAGTGTGCAAGAATAAAAATGAATAAAGCAGCTGATAATAAGCAACCCATCATAACGCTAGCGTCTGCCTCACCGAGGCGACGTGAACTCCTTGAACAAATTGGAGTCTGCTGTGAAGTGCTTCCTGTTGATATCGATGAATCTCATCAGGCCGGGGAATCAGCCGAGCAGTTTGTGAAGCGGCTTGCGCTGCAAAAGGCCTGTGAAGGTTTTCGCCGACAGTCACTACGGCCCGTCATTGGCTCGGATACGATCGTGGTACTGAATGATGAAATACTGGGTAAACCAAAAGACAGGCAGGATGGAATAGCAATGCTGCATAAACTGGCGGGGCAACATCATCACGTGATGACCGCAGTTGCACTATGCCAGCAGGATCGTCAGCAATGCCTGTTAAATATTTCGCGTGTTGAATTTGCACCCCTGAGTGATTCACAGATAGACGCCTACTGGCAAACTGGTGAGCCTGCTGATAAGGCCGGAGCTTATGGTATACAGGGTATAGCGGCACAGTTTATTCGCCGTATCGAAGGCAGTTATTCTGCAATCATGGGGTTGCCGTTATATGAAACAGCGGAGTTGTTGAAACAGGCAGGAATTGAATTACTGGAAAGCCAGCGGAACTAACATCGGTATCAGGTAAACGGATGAGTAAAGAAATATTAATTAATGTGACGCCACAGGAAACGCGAGTTGCGATTCTTGAAAATGGTGTATTGCAGGAAATTTATATCGAGCGTAGTCGAAGTAAAGGCCTGGTTGGAAATATATACAAAGGGCGAGTGTGTCGAGTATTGCCGGGTATGGAGGCAGCCTTCGTTGAAGTTGGAATGGAGAGGGCGGCTTTTCTTCATGTCTCAGATATTGCACAGGGACATGCAGAAGCGAATGGTAATCGACCGAATATATCCAGCCTGTTATCAGAAGGGCAGGATGTGCTGGTGCAGGTTATCAAGGACCCTATTGGAACCAAGGGGGCACGGCTGACAGCGCATATTACAATACCTTCGAGGTATCTTGTGTTTATGCCAAACTCTGCAAATGT
Organism: Gammaproteobacteria bacterium; assembly: GCA_041589175.1. GTDB lineage: Bacteria > Pseudomonadota > Gammaproteobacteria > SZUA-229 > SZUA-229 > SZUA-229. Next base: position 32,159 of record JBFHWF010000010.1, on the reverse strand, counting down.
TGGTGTGTCATCGCGTATCGAAGATGAATCGGAACGTGAGCGATTACGCGATATGTTGATGGAACAACGCGAGTTGCTGGGCGAATCGGGGTATATCATTCGCACAGCGGCAGAAACTGCTAGCCCGGAATCTATGGTGCAGGATATTCTCTTTCTCAATAAACTCTGGGGTTCGATCAGTGAACAGGCACGGGAAGTGTCAGCAGGTAATGTCATACACGAAGATCTCTCGCTCCCCATGCGTGTATTACGCGATATGATCGATGATGATCTGGAAAAAATACGTGTAGACTCAAGGGAAACCAGTCGTAAGATGCAGCGTTTTGCCGAAAAGCTGTCGCTGGAGGCACAGAACAAGATCGAGCATTATCCGGGTGAACGTCCCATATTCGACCTGTATGGTGTTGAAGATGAAATCCAGAAAGCGCTGGAGCGTAAGACACATCTGAAATCAGGTGGCTATCTGATTATCGACCAGACAGAGGCGATGACGACGATCGATGTTAATACCGGAGCATTCGTTGGTCATCGAAATCTGGAAGAAACAATATTCAAAACAAATCTTGAAGCCGCACAGGCGATAGCTCGTCAGTTACGATTAAGAAACCTGGGTGGCATTATCATCATCGATTTTATCGATATGGTGGAAGAGGATCATCGCGCCCAGGTATTACGTGCACTCGAAAAAGCGCTGGAAAAAGATCATGCACGTACCCAGGTATGTGAAGTGTCATCGCTGGGGCTGGTAGAAATGACGCGCAAGCGTACCCGAGAAAGCCTGGAACATGTGTTGTGTGAAACCTGTCCGACCTGTGAAGGTAAGGGTTATGTGAAAAGCGCAGAAACCGTATGCTTCGAGATTTTTCGCGAGATTTTACGTGAGGCTCGCCAGTTTGATGCACGTCAGCTACTGGTGCTTGCAGCACAGGATGTTATTGATCTTCTGGTTGACGAGGAGTCCAGTAGTCTGGCTGAACTTGAAGACTTCATTGGTGTGCCAATTAAACTGCAGGTCGAATCGCTCTACACACAGGAGCAGTTCGATGTTGTCATCATGTAATATCTGTGAGTGAGTCGGATTGCCGTGTCTGATCAGCGTAGATTCAAGCGAAAAGCTGTAACTGCCAGACGTATAAAAAACCTGGTACTGATTCTGTTTGCTCTGAGTGTGATTATTTCGGCAATCGGTTTCACTCTGATCAGGGTAACAATTAAATCAATTCCTGATTACAGGATTGCAATCGAGAAGACGGTATCCGAGCAGCTCGGTGTTGATCTGAAGATTGGTCGTCTTGATGCCGAGATTTACTGGCTTATCCCGCGTCTTAATCTTATCGATGTAACGATCTCATCACCGGTGGATAATAGTCGCCTTATACATGTCGATGAAATTGATCTTAGCCTTGACTGGATAAATACATTACAAACGGGCATCCCGGCAATCAATGAGATTATTCTCGATGGGCTAAATATACAGATTGGGGTGAATGAATCATCCCAGTTAATTGTTCAGGATTTTGTGCTGAACGAAAATGTCGATGCTGTCATAAGTTCAGCTACAGGTGATACGAGTAGTCAGGGTCTGACTATCAGTGAAGAAATTAAAAGCCTCATTAATAATTTAAATTTTCGCATCATCAATAGCCAGATACGTTTGTTCCATCACCGTGGTCAGTTATATGACAAAACCCTGAAAAACTTTAATTTGCGATTGTATAACGATGGTGAGCAGCATAAGTTCGAAATTAAAACAGAACTTCCAGAGCGCTATGGTAAGGCTGCGCATGTTATTGTCGAAACCTATGGTGATATCTTCGAGTTCAGAAATCTTCGTGGCAAGGCCTATCTCTCATTAAAAGAAGTTAATGTTGCTCCCTGGATTAATGATTACTGGCGTGGTTCTGCGCTTGCTGTCAATGCTAGAGTTAACAATGAAATCTGGCTTGAGTGGCAGGATACGCATATAGACCGTGTACGCAGTACTTTCGATATATCAGATCTTGCTGTGCACTATCTTGCCGATTCTGTAAAAAGCTGGAACCTGGATGTACTTGAAGGAAGGGTTCAGTGGCAACGTAAAGAAACTGGCTGGATTGCAGATATCCGTGAATTACGTTCAGCGCGCAACGAAAGCCTGCCTGAACGCGCTTCAGCAATTTCGGTTGTTATGTCTGAGCTCGATAAAGAGCTTAAATTAGAAGCTGACTATGCCAGAGTGGAAAGTCTGAGTTATCTCGCGGGGATGATTTTCAGTTTTGATGAAAAGCAGGTTGGGTGGCTTGAATTACTGGAGAAACACAAGCCTCAGGGATACTTCAGAAATATGGATATTGTTCTGCCAATGGAACGCCCTGAAAATATTCGTATTAATACAGAATTCAGTGGTGTTGGGCTTAGCCTGCCTGATAATGAACCACTTAAAATAGAAAACCTGGATGGCTCGGTTATTTACTATGCCGGTGAAACATGGCTGGCACTTGAGTCAAAGCAGGTTCGTCTCTCGTTTAATAAACTTTTCAGAAATGATATTACCCTGAAATTATTACAGGGTATTGTAAGTTTTAATTATGGTGAAGGATTAAGTGTTCGCTCTGGCTCGTTGCTGGCGAATACGGAGCATATTGAAACAGAGACGCGACTCGATCTGCGATTGGGGAAAGACAGGCCATTCATGGATCTGACAACGAGATTTCGGAATGGTAATGCCAAATACGTAAGTCGCTATCTGCCTGCAGGTATCATGGGTGCGGATACAGTTGCATGGCTCGATAAGGGAATCGTATCAGGTTTGATTAAGGATGGGGCGTATCAGTTTTATGGCTATCTGCAGGATATGCCATTCAGGAAAGCTCAGGGGGTATCGCTAGCTGTATTTAATACCCAGGACTTTGAACTGGATTATATGCCTGGCTGGCCTGCTATCACGGGTATAGAATCCCATGCGCGTTTCGAAAATATGTCAATGAGTATTGCTGCCAAAACTGGGCAGATTTATGACTCGGTCATTCAATCAGCTCTGATTGTTATAGATGATTTTTCTACTGCCAGGCTAGATGTGGACGGCAACGTATTAGCCAGTCTTTCAGACATACAGAAATATCTGATAAATAGTGGTTTGCGAAGCTTCATACCCGACTATGTGGAAAAAATAGAGCTTGCAGGTGATGGGAAGCTTGATCTTAAGTTATCTATTCCATTGTCGACGGATGAGGTCACTCGCTGGTCCGGAAAATATTCGACTCAGAACGGAATAGTTGACCTTAAACCTCAGAACTATCTGCTGAGCGGAGTTGCGGGTGTCGTGACTTTTAATGATGGGTATTTTGAAATACCCGAAATGAAATACAGGCTAGATGGAATGCCAATGATGCTTGACTTGAATACATCCAGGTCTGAGGAGGGAATATACAGATATAATTTCAATACTTCAGGCAATATAAGTGCCAGATCGCTTCTCTCGCCATTAAAAGAATACCAGCACCGATTGACGGGTAGCACGGATATGAGTCTCGAGCTTAATCTCTACTCATCCGATAAGCCGCTAGACCTGTTGATGGATCTTAATATGACATCAAGCCTGCAGGGAGCAAATGTGTATTTCCCAGGTGCTCTTTACAAGCAGGAGCAACAGTCATTGCCTGTGGATTTCCGCATGCAGATGCTTAAGAGTGGGAATGTGAAGTATGATCTGCAGCTCAAGGATAGAGGCTTTATATCATTGCATGAATTTGATCAGAACTGGTTGTTAACAACAGATACTGAATCCGTAAAGGGTGTGATGGACATTGCTAAACAGGCGGAGATGATCGATATTAATCTGGATTATTTTGATCTCAACCAGTTTCTGATTACAGTTCCTGAGTCTGTTGAGCGATCGGAGAGAAGTCTGTTTCCACGAAATATTCCTTCGCTTAAATTTGTGTCAAAGAATCTTCGCTGGCGAGATTTTACGTTTAAAAATGTTGAGATGGCAACAACCCAGAGTAATGCCGGAATGGATTTCAAGAGCATAAAGCTGGATGCGGAACACTATCAGGTCAATGGAGTTGGATACTGGTATTCTGGCTGGAGTGATAAGCATCGCACCGGGTTTAATGTAGATGTGACGGTTTCAGATCTGGGTGAAATGCTATCGCAGATTGATGTTAGTAACGCGATAAAAGGTGGCTCGGGTACAGTTGGGCTGAATATTAAGTGGGATGATTCTCCGCAAAATTTCAGCTGGAATCTGCTGCAAGGGAAAGGGCGTCTTGATATGGCTGATGGCGCTATTCGCAAAATTGATGTAGGCGCGGGAAAAATGCTGGGTATCTTTAGTGTGAAAACGCTGTTTTCACTCGATTTTGCCAAACAGTTATCCAGTGGTTTTCCTTTCGATAAGGCAACAGGGAATTTCTCATTCAGGCATGGTAGTGCTTATAGTGAGAACTTTAAAATCGAAAGTAAGGTTGCAGATATGGGCATTAGTGGTAGTCTAGATATTCCGAGACAGCAGGTCTCACAGCTGGTGAAGGTTAAGCCGCATATCAGTTCGACAGTTACACTGGGCAGTGCCGTTGTTGCAGGGCCTACTGTCGGTGGGATCGTCTATCTGTTTAATAAAATATTCGACCCAGACAGTCTGACAGAATATGAATATCGAATAACGGGAACAATGGCAGATCCCGATGTCAAACTTGTTTCCAGGCCAGTGGTAGAAACAGAAACGGAAACTGATGAAGAGTTCGCCGATGAATAAAGTGCAGTGGATTATGATATTGCCTTTCTTTATGGTCTGGTCAGCAGCTAGTGCAGTCGAGTCTTCAGGTGTAAAATTAAGCGCTGAAATATGGGAAGTCAGCAGGCATGGCGAAGCGTTACTTAAAGTTGATGAACTTGTAAGCTTTGTAAATGCATGGGCAGAAAAGCCATCGACCATAATTGAAATTCGTTTTCCCGGTGGGGAGGAAGGTGAATTGTGGGCAGAAGAGCTTAAGAGCTGGTTGGTCTCGCTGGGTGTGCCGTCTGATCACATGAGGCTCACACCCGGTAGTGATGCTAGTGATGTTATTAATCTAAGTTTATATGAAGTTGTGAGGAATCAATGAGTAAAGCCGCTGCAATACAAATGACATCAGGGCCCAATATTCAGGCTAATTTAGATGAGGCTGCAAAACTCATAGGGCAGGCCGCTTCTCAAGGTGCTGAGCTTATTGTGCTGCCAGAAAACTTTTCACAGATGCCACTTAGTGAAAAAGAGAGAGTGGCGAATGCAGAAGCTATGGGTGAAGGTCTGGTACAAAACTTTCTGGCAACGCAGTCAGCTCGACACAATGCCTGGATTGTTGGTGGAACGATCCCAATAAAAAGTGAAGAGCAGGGTAAGGCGTATTCAAGTAGTCTTGTTTATAACGACAAAGGTGAAATGGTCGCACGTTATGACAAGATACATATGTTTGATGTATTAATCGAAGAAAAAAATGAGACCTATAACGAATCTGAAACAACTGTCGCGGGTGAAGAGATTGTTGTGATAGATTCGCCATTTGGTCGTATAGGCCTAAGTGTCTGTTATGATCTGCGTTTTCCTGAGCTTTTCAGGACTATGGTTGACCAGGGCATGGAGGTTTGCGTTATACCTTCAGCTTTTACTGCCTTCACCGGGCAATCACACTGGGAGCCGTTAATACGAGCCAGGGCTATTGAAAATCAGTGCTTTGTGATCGCTGCTGCCCAGGGTGGATATCACGTCAATAATCGACAGACATATGGACACAGTATGATCGTTAACCCATGGGGCAATGTCCTGGGAAGTGTGGGCACAGGGCCGGGAGTGGTAATCACTGAACTCGAACGCAATGTGCTGGAGACCACTCGTCGTAACTTCCAGGTGCTCAAGCACCGTCGACTCAACTGCCGGATTCGTTAGAGCCTCTTAGTCTGCCATGTTGCGCCTCTCAGCCAGTACTGAGTTGCAAGACTGTGAAGTAGGGCAGATTATGCTAAATTTATTCTTATATCGCCTGTCCAGTACGGGTAAACTCAGCAGGTAGCTTTGGGTATGCCTGAATCATCAAGATATATCGCCACCGGAGTGCCTGCTCCTGAATGACTAATATCTGGCGTTCAGGGTGCATGCTTTTCTAGTGATGATTCAGGTGATTTTATTCGCTAACAGAACAAATAAGAGAGGCTGGCAGATGCCAATCCCTGCCATTCGTAACAGGGCTCATAACAGTTTATTACAGCATATGCTGGTTGCCTTACTTGTCGTGCTGATAGTAAGTGGCTGTGTTCAGCCAGTAAAGCAGAAGCCAGTCGAGCAGCCTGTGATAGAAAAGCCCGATGTAAAGCCGGTGCTCAAACCAGCACCTGAGCCGAAAGCTGTCGTCGACGCACCGCTAGAAAAAGTTATTCTGTTACTAAGTGGTGACCTTGACACCTATCAGGCAGTCGCCAGGCGCATGGCAGATAAGCTGGGTGACAGGGCTATACAACTATCATTGAGTTCGAATCGTGCCAGTAATCAGTCGCTGCTTGAAGATATTGAGCACTCTGATAAGGGCATCATCATTGCACTGGGTTTACGTGCTGCGCGTCTTGCCAGTCAGTTACCAGGAAAGACGGTATTATTTAGCCATGTCGTTAACTACGCAGATTTCAGTTTTATTTCTGACAGTATGAAAGGAGTGAGCGCCCTGCCTTCGCCAGAAAATGTATTTCGAGACTGGAAGGCAGTCTCACCGGGGCTCGCCAGAGTAGCTATAGTCACCGGTCCGAATATGCAGGACTTTATCGGGCGCGCACGTGAAGCAGCAAAACAGCAGGGGATACAGATTTCAGTCAGTACGGTTGCCAATGATAAAGAGTTTTTATACGCCAGCAAAAAAATGAGTCTGGATATACAGGGTCAGTGGATAGTTCCTGATAATCGCATCCTCAGCAGTAAGGCATTGAAAGAAGTGATGGCATATGCCTCTCGCCGTGGTCGGCAGCTGGTTGTATTTAGTCCCTCATTATTATCGTTTGGTGGCCTGATGTATGTTATGCCCGATGATGATGCAATTGCAGATGCACTGCTCCAGCGGCTTGAACAATACGATGTATCATCAAGTCTGGGAGACGAGGATATTTCTCCGGTTTTACAACATAAAACCGGCATAAATAAAAATATCGTAAAGCAGTTTAACCTGACCATACCAGAAGCGTATCGAGCCTTAATACATGGAGAGTAAACAGCCAGAGCAGTTAACCATGCTGGATAAAGCATGGAATGCAATACATGGGTTACGGCAAAGCCTTAAGTCAGGTACTCGCCGTGATGGTGATCACTCGCCAGGCCTGTCATTTCTTAGCCGGCTTCGACGCACATCCCTGTTTTCCCGTCGTAAAAGCCGTTCTCTTGTTAGTCGTATTCTCTGGATTATTCTTATCTGGAGTATCATTGTTTACCTGCTCAGTGTGGCTGGTATGTGGTGGAGTTCGAGTAAGGTTATTGAGGATAACTTCTCGCAGCAGGCGAGGGACTGGGTTTCCAAGCTGGACGAAATGGGCACACCATTGTACGCCGGTGGTGATGCAGAACTGTTCCATGCAATAGAAGAACATGTTCGACGTTTTCCTGAGATTTCCTATCTTCGGTATTATGAGTCTGGCAGTAATAGTGTGATTGCTGAGTATCAGTCAGACAAACTTGTCAAAGAGGTTCCGTTATTAACACCATCGCTGTTTGAGGCTTTGCGTCTCAGTATTGATGAAATGGAACCCGTTTTTATCGAGACGGCCGATGAAAAACTGAATCTTGTCCAGGTGGCCGCACCAATCGTTACGCGCTCGATACGCATGGAAGATATGCTTGAATTCAGTTTAGGTAATGAGGACGAAGAAACTTATAAGATAATTGGCTTTATAGAGCTTGGTCTGGATTTTAGTCATTACCATGACAAGCTGATTGAGAATATTAAAGCAGGAAGCCTGTTTGCGGCCTTTATGCTCGCCGCCGTAGCCTTTCTTGGAAGAATATTGATTAAACGCTCGTTGACACCGCTGACACGTATGCGTAAGCCGCTGGAGCAGCTCGCCAAAGGCAGGATTGATGTGCGTGTCGAGGGGGAAGGTGATGAAGAAATCGTTGCCATAGCCACCGCTTTGAATACAACTATCGATGCGTTGAAGAGTCGTGATGAAGAGTTACGTCAGCTGGCAAATTATGATGCATTAACGGGGCTTCTGAATAAGCATAATTTCAATCTTCAGTTACGAAATGAAATACAGCGCTGTATAGATGCAGAAGACACCAGTGCGCTTCTTTTTATTGATCTCGACCAGTTCAAGCATGTTAATGATAATTTAGGGCATGCTGCAGGAGACAGGCTGCTCAAGCAGGTGGCAGATCTTCTAAAGAACCGCATTCGAAGTGAGGATGTTATTTCGCGTTTCGGCGGGGATGAGTTCACGATAATCGCACGTTCTATAAAAGAAGAAGATGCACGCATAATTGCCGAGTCAATACTCAGGGCAATGCAGCAATTCGTGTTCGTAGAAAATGGCCAGGCGTTTAATATCTACTGTTCGATTGGTGTGGTGCTGATTGAAAATAATGATTTCACAGCGGAGGAAATATTCTCACAGGCAGATATGTCCTGTTTCCACGCTAAGTCAGAGGGACGAAATCGCTATCACATGTTCGATCTTAGTGAGCAGGAAGAGTTACGCAAAAGCGCAGATATTAGCTGGTCCAAACGAATCAGCGATGCGATTCAGAATGATTACTTTACTTTGTTCTACCAGCCTGTTGTTAACCTCAAGGGCAATAGTTCGGAACACTATGAAGTGTTGTTAAGAATGATTATGGAGGATGAAGAAGTTATTCATCCTAATGCATTTCTGCCAGCTGCCGAGCGTCTGGGTGTGGCCATTGATATTGATTACTGGGTTATTCGCAATGCATTACGCAAGGTGTCCGAGCTTTGTGCTGATGGGCGCGATATTTACCTTTCGGTGAATCTGTCAGGGCGGGTGTTTGATGCGCCGGATCTTATTGAAAAAGTTCAGCGATATATTGCGCAATATAATGTAGATGCTAACCGTGTGATATTCGAAATAACCGAGCAGACCGCAGTTAAACATATAGAAAAAGCAGCAGATACTATCAATCAGCTGGTAGAGATTGGGTGTCGCTTTGCACTGGATGACTTTGGTGTGGGCTTTAGTTCGTTTAACTATCTTAAACGACTGCCAGTGGATATTTTAAAGATCGATGGTGATTTCGTCACCGATATGTCGAAAGATCCTGTAGATCAGATTATGGTGCAGTCGATGATACAAATCGCAAATACCCTGAATAAGCAGACGATTGCAGAATACGTACAGGACGCGCAAACCCTGGAAATGTTGAAGCGGTTTGGCGCAGATTACGTACAGGGTTATTACCTGGGTAAGCCCTCACGTGATATCAGCCGAGACAGTTATGCCGAAGTACTCGACAAGATAGAGACCAATATTGTCACCTTCTAAAGCCTGCCGTTAGCGTTTGCCGCCACCACCCGCTTTCATCAGCACCCAGTCCATTGCGCGTGTACTCAGAAGGCGTTTCAGATAACCCATAATATACGTTGGCTTGGTTACATAATAACGAGCACGTGGGCGCCTGGCTTCTAAGGCATGCAATACTTTTTCGTATACCGCTTCAGGTCCCAGAGTAAAAGGTGCGGCTGGGCCTTCCTTATGCAGGCGCTCCAGCATTGACAGGTAGTTATTCCGATGGGCACTGTTATCCATATCGATATATTTTTCGAATGCGGTGAGTGCATTTTTGCGGAAATCGCTGATGATAGGGCCGGGTTCGATGAGGCTAATATGAATGCCGCTACCATGGAGTTCCTGGCGCAGAGTATCACTGAGGCCTTCAAGGGCGAATTTGCTGCAATTGTAGGCACCACGGTAGGGCATGGCAGCAAAGCCCAGGATCGAGCTATTCTGGATGATGCGCCCATACCCCTGCTGGCGCATTATGGGTATAACCTTGTTGGTTAGCTCCAGCGTGCCGAGCAGATTGGTTTCGAGTTGCGCGCGCAGGGCATCACGGCTCAGGTCTTCGACTGCACCAGGTAGACCAAAGGCACCATTGTTAAACAGGCCGTAGAGCTTACCATCGGTCTTATCGAGTAGTCGAATCATCGCATTCTTGATTGACACGCTATTATCCAGATCAAGTTGCAGGCTATTCAGGCCGAGCCCCCTGAGACGCTCTACGTCTTCTGACTTTCTTGCGCTGGCGTATACATCATAGCCAAGGTTGTGCAACTGTTGTGCGGTATACAGGCCAATGCCACTTGAGCAGCCTGTGATCAATACGGGTTTCCTGGTGTCCAAATCGAGCCCTTATATTGTGATTCGGCCCCATTTTAGGGGGTTCGAAAGGTCTGCTGCAATTGGCAGCAGCTCCGTGGGGCATTATAATACCGGCCTTTTCGCCCTGTCGCACGGGACATTTCTGCTCGGGGCGTGGGTTCATCAAAAGTTACTAGTCTGGAAAATATTATGCGCAGCCATTACTGTGGGCAGGTCGATGAGAAGCTGGTCGATCAGGAAGTAGAATTATGTGGATGGGTCAACCGTCGTCGTGACCACGGTGGCGTGATCTTCGTTGACCTGCGGGACCGTGAAGGCCTGGTACAGGTGGTGTTCGACCCGGATAAGCCCGAGATGTTTGCGCTGGCCGAGAAGGTTCGCAACGAGTATGTGCTCAAGGTTAAAGGCCGTGTGCGCCTGCGTGACGAGGCCGCGATTAATCCTAACCTGAAAACCGGTAAGATCGAGGTGCTGGGTCTTGAGCTGGACGTACTCAATGCCGCGGAAACCCCGCCATTCCAGCTGGATGATGAGGGTGTACATGAGGATAACCGCCTCAAGTATCGCTATATCGACCTGCGTCGCGACGAGATGCAACAGCGTATGCGCATGCGTTCACGCGTAACTGCCTTCCTGCGCCGCTACATGGAAGACAACGGCTTCTGGGATATCGAAACCCCGATGCTGACCAAGGCCACCCCGGAAGGTGCCCGCGATTACCTGGTACCCAGCCGTACTCACCAGGGTGAGTTTTTCGCGCTGCCCCAGTCGCCACAGATTTTCAAGCAGCTGCTGATGATGTCCGGCATGGATCGTTACTACCAGATCGTGCGTTGCTTCCGTGACGAAGATCTGCGTGCCGATCGCCAGCCTGAGTTTACCCAGCTGGATATCGAAACCTCCTTCATGGATGAACATGAAGTGATGGCTATTACCGAGGACATGATCCGCGAACTGTTTGCCCAGGTGCTGGAGCAGCCACTGCCTAACCCATTCCCCCGTATGACCTACGCGGAAGCCATGGATCGCTTTGGTTCCGACAAGCCGGATCTGCGTATTGATATGGAGCTGGTGGATATCGGCGACCTGATGGATAACGTCGAATTCAAGGTGTTCTCTGGCCCGGCCAAGGATCCGAAAGGCCGCCTGGTGGTACTGCGTGTGCCGAAGGGTGCTGAGATGAGCCGTAAGGAAATCGACGGCTACACCGAGTATGTGGGCCGTTACGGCGCCAAGGGTCTGGCCTGGATCAAGGTGAATGACGTGAATGCTGGCCGTGAGGGTCTACAGTCGCCGATCGTTAAATTCCTGCCGGACGAAGTGCTGGACGAGATTATCAAGCGTAGCGGCACTGAAACCGGCGACCTGCTGTTCTTCGGCGCAGGCGATGCGAAGATGGTGAACGAGTCCATGGGGGCGCTGCGTGTGCAGCTGGGTCATGACCTCAACATGGTATCCCGTGAGTGGAAACCGCTGTGGGTTGTCGACTTCCCCATGTTCGAGTGGAACGACCGCGAGGAGCGCTGGGACGCCCTGCATCACCCATTTACCTCGCCCAATACCGAGGATCCAGCAGAGCTGGGTGCTAACCCCGGCGAGATGCTCTCTCGTGCCTATGACATGGTACTGAATGGCTGTGAACTGGGCGGTGGTTCGGTGCGTATCCATTCAACGGATATGCAGCAGAAGGTGTTTGAAATTCTGGGTATTGGTGACGACGAGGCGCGTGAAAAATTTGGCTTCCTGCTGGATGCCTTGAAGTACGGCTGTCCACCACATGCCGGCCTGGCCTTTGGTCTTGACCGCATGGTGATGCTGATGACAGGGGCCAGCTCTATTCGTGACGTGATGGCCTTCCCCAAGACACAGACGGCAGCCTGTCTGCTCACCGATGCTCCTTCCGAGGTGTCGGCGGCACAGCTCAAGGAGCTCAATATTCGCATTCGCAAGCCAGCGGCTGAGAGCTAGGGCATCTATTTAAGAAAGCTGACGGCATAGATCGGGGGCAGGTAGTTGGACAGGCATTGCCAGCTATCCCCCTGATTGTTACTGATCCACAGGTTGCCTGTGGTCGACCCCATAATGAGTCGTTCTCCGCTGGTATCGATATCCAGGCCGTGACGATATACCAGGTCACCGCTGAACCCAGTCGGTAAACCTTTACTCAGGGTTTCGAATGTTTTGCCGCCATCCCGGGTTCTCGTCACTACAAATTCTCCATTCACCGGCATACGGCACTCATCCCTGATACCCGGTACAAACCACGCCGTATCACCATCCTGCGGGTGAACCGCCACAGTAAAGCCAAACACTGAAGGTGATACGTCTTCAATTTCCTGCCAGCTCAGGCCGCCATCAATGGAGCGAAAAATGCCGTTGTGATGCTGTACCCAGAGCTTGTCTGGCTGGCTCTGGCACTGCACCATGCGGTGAGGATCCTGAATATTGGGATCGAACTGCTGATCGGGCGGCATAAAGGCGGCACGCATGCCTTCGGAGGTGTTACACCAGCTGGCACCACTGTCTTTACTCTGCCAGACACCGGCACAGGAAACGGCAATACGTAAATGCTGTGGGTTATCCGGGGGCATGTCGATGGAGTGAATGCCAGCATGATCATATCCACCGCCGCGCCACTGGTGCTGCAGTTTGTGTTGCCACAGCGCTTCGTTCATTGACCAGCTGTCACCCGCATCGTCGGAGTAGAACAGCCCGCCGGGTATGGTACCGGCCCACAGGGCAACCGAGTTGCCCGGCCTGGCATAGCGCATCGACCAGATCAGTTCGAGGCTGTCACCCTTTCCGGCATCGGTTGTTTTTGGGTAGGTGGGTGTTGAGGCTTCAGTCCAGCTAGCACCCCTGTCAGCTGAACGGTGCAGTTTTGCACCAAAATGACCGTGATTCAGAGCGGCATACCAGTGATCCGTCTCTTCTCCTGCGAGGACCATACTGACGGGTACACCGGCAAACTGCGGTGCTGAAAGGTTCATATCGTTATAGAGAGTGAACAGGCCCTTACGGGTTGCAATCAGTGCCAGTACGTCCATGGTGACTCCTTGCTGTGGGAAAGAGGCTTCGTACGACCTAACCGCCGGAGAGTGCCTGCATGATATACATATCCGAATCTTCACGCACCGTATCACTCAGCGTGATACGATCCTGTATGAGTTCTCCATCGACCGAGATAAGCATGTGTTTGCGCAAGCGGTCCTGGTCATCCAGCACATAGCCCTTAAGTTTGTGCTGACTGATAAACAGGTTGCCAAGCACTTCGGCAACGGTTGTGCCAGCAGCTTCCTGTTCCGGGCAGTCGATATGACGTCGCAGGTTGTCGGTGAAGATAATTCGGGCCATGGGGCTAGCATAGCAGAGATGCTGTTTCACGGTGGCTACATGGGTATGGGGAATATCCCCACATAGAGATAGTTGAATTCCCGCTTAGCGCCCTTATAGTAAGTCTATGCAAGAGATATCACCAGCTGATAGCTTTCGTCGCCCAGAATCGGTACTGGTAGTGATCTATTCGGGAACCCGTGTGTTGTTACTTGAGCGTAAGCAGCCGCTGGGCTTCTGGCAGTCGGTGACCGGTGGTCTCGAATGGGGAGAGCGGGCGGAAGACTGTGCCATGCGCGAGTTGCATGAAGAAACCGGTCTTAAGTTAAACCCTGTCGATACCGGCATTGTTAATCGATTTGAAATTATGCCCCAGTGGCGTGCCCGTTATGCACCTGATGTACGGCAAAATACCGAGTATGTTTTTCAGATCTCGCTGGATACCGAAATTACGCCTCGCCTGAGTCCTGTAGAGCATGTAAGCTTTCAATGGATGGCAGCCGAGGAAGCGATAGAACGCTGCTTTTCGCATACCAATTCAGATGCGATTAAACGAATAGTCCTTAACCGTTGAAGCTGATTTTGATGGTTAATGGTTACCGTAAAATAACGTTGTTATAACGAACCTGTTAAAGAGCCCAATATGAGTGCTGTAGCCATACAACCTTATGCCCTGTTAGATGATGCCGAATGTGAGCAGCGGATTCGTGCTGCCAAAGAAAAGCTGGGTGACCGCCTGGTGATTCTTGGTCATCATTACCAGCGTGATGAAGTATTCCAGTTCTCGGATTTTGCTGGCGACTCACTGAAGCTGTCCCGTGCGGCGGCGCAATCAAAAGCAGAGTATATCGTGTTCTGCGGCGTGCACTTTATGGCAGAAGTCGCTGATATCCTGTCGCGTCCTGAGCAGGTGTCGATACTTCCAGATATGGCAGCGGGTTGTTCTATGGCGGATATGGCTAACCTGGCCAAAGTTGAGAAAGCCTGGCAGGAGCTGTCCAGTGTTATCGAACCGGACGAAACCGTTACCCCGGTCACCTATATTAATTCAGCGGCGGACCTCAAGGCATTCTGTGGTCGCCATGGCGGTATCGTCTGTACCTCGACGAATGCGCGAAACGTGCTTGAGTGGTCGTTCCAGCAGCGTGAAAAAATTCTGTTTTTCCCGGATCAGCACCTCGGGCGCAATACCGGCGCGGCTATGGGTATCCCCATGGAGCAGATGGTGGTGTGGGATTTTGACAAGCCCATGGGCGGCCTCACTGAGGCGCAGATCAAAAATGCTCGTATGATTCTGTGGAAGGGTTTCTGCTCGGTACACCAGATGTTTACCCCGGAGCAGATTGATAACTTCAAACAGCAGTACCCGGAAACCATCGTCATTTCTCATCCGGAAAGTTCCTACGAAGTGTGCCAGAAGTCCGATTATGTAGGCTCTACCGAATATATTATCAATACGATTCGCGATGCCGAGCCCAATACCCGCTGGCTGGTGGGCACAGAGCTTAACCTGGTCAACCGCCTGAAGGATGAGTTTGCTGCTGAAGGCAAGCAGGTACACTTTATGTCGCCGACGGTTTGTATGTGCTCGACGATGTTCCGAATCGATCCCCAGCACCTGGCCTGGACCCTGGAAAATCTGGTGGATGGCAATATTGTTAACCAGATTCGTGTGCCGGAGACGGTTGCCAGAGACGCTAAACTGGCGCTCGACCGTATGCTTGAGGTCTCTCCCTAGCGCGCTGTATCACGACTAACCGTCGGGCTGTCTAAAAAAACCTTCCTGGGCGCATTAAAACGCTTTAATGTTCTGTTTCTTTTGGGTATTTTTACACCATGAAAGAGGCAGTCATACTGGTTCACGGGATCTGGATGAATGGTGCGGAGATGTTCCGGCTGCGCCAGCGTCTGACTGAGGCCGGTTATGAATGTCACCAGTTCAAATATCACTCCCTGAAATGCAGTCCGGAAGAAAATGCCGAGCGGCTCTATAACTTTACCAACTCACTCGACGCTCCCGTGGTGCATTATGTTTGCCACTCTCTGGGTGGCCTGGTGCTGTTGCATTTATTCGACAAGCATATCATTAGTAAAATGGGGCGAGTGGTGTTCCTCGGGGTGCCGGTGAATGGTAGCCAGGTGGCGCGTCGACTCAATAGCACTATGATAACTCGCTGGGCTGTTGGTAAGAGCGTTGAGCATGGTCTGTTGGGTGACCGCCCGGTGTGGCAGAAATGGCGTGACCTGGGTGTAATAGCCGGGAACTTCCCACTGGGTGTTGGCCTGATGGTCGGTGGCCCTGCGCTTCCCCATGATGGTACGGTGTCAGTGGAAGAAACCTATCTCGCCGGTGCAACCGATTATTGTACGATGACGGTAAATCATTTTGGCCTGTTATATTCGGAGGATGTTGCCACGCAGGTGGTGACTTTCCTGCGTGCAGGCAAATTTGGTGATGAGGCGACGAACCTGCTGTTCGATGCAACTGGTTGAGATACGTGAAAAAGCTGGTTAGATCAGTGGTTTAACCTGCAACTGGCAAAGTGGTAAACTGTGCCTCAACAGGCAATGAAACGGGTCAAATGAAAACACGAATTCTGGGGATTGATCCCGGCTCACGCCAGACCGGCTATGGCATTATTGACTCCGATGGGGTCGAATCGATTCACGTAGACAGCGGTTGTATTTACGCTAAAGGCGATGACTTTTCCCAGCGTCTGGGGGATATTTTCAGAAATCTGAGTGAACTGATCGAGACATACCGGCCAGCAGAAGTGTCCATTGAACAGGTGTTTGTTAACAAGAATGTCGACTCGGCGCTGAAACTGGGGCAGGCCAGGGGTGCTGCAATCTGTGCAGCGGTGCAGGCAGGGGTGAGCGTTCACGAATACACACCCAAGGCTGTCAAGAGTGCCGTGGTTGGCACCGGAAACGCCACCAAGGAACAGGTTCAGCACATGATGTCCATGTTACTCAAGCTGGAGAAAGGTTTACAGTCAGATCAGGCAGATGCGCTGGGTATTGCCCTTTGCCATGCCCATAACCGGCAGCTGGCAGGCAAGGTTCCGCTGCCGTCACGTCGCCGACGTCAGCAACGCTGGAAATAAAATGATAAAGCCCGGCACGGGCAGGTGAGAAACGAAATCCATGATTGGTAGAATCCACGGCAAGATACTGGAAAAACAGCCACCTCAGTTACTGATTGATGTACAGGGTGTTGGTTATGAAGTCGATGCACCCATGTCCACCTTTTACCAGCTCCCTAATCTCGGTGAAGCGGTAACCCTGCATACGCATCTGGTTGTAAGGGAAGATGCCCACCTGCTATTTGGCTTTGCGTCACTTGCGGAACGTGGGCTGTTTCGTACCTTGATCAAGATTAACGGGGTAGGTGCAAAGCTGGCGCTGACCATATTATCCGGTATGAATGCCGAGGAATTTATTGCCTGTGTACAGGATAGCGACACCGCTGCACTGGTACGTTTACCCGGTGTCGGTAAAAAAACGGCGGAGCGCCTGGTGGTCGAGCTTCGCGATAAACTCAAGGATCAGCTGCCAGATGCAGGTGTGATAAGCAAATCCAGTGAAAGCCTGCGCAGTGAAACCACACCCTCAGGTGATGCAGTGAGTGCACTGATTGCACTGGGTTATAAACCTCAGGAGGCTAGCCGTATGGTACGTTCTATCGATACCCAGGGGCTGGATACCGAAGAAATTATCCGTCAGAGCCTGCAGGCGGCGGTTACTAAATAGCGAACAGGTCCATGAATGAGCGAATTATAACAGCACAGTCTTCGCGGGATGATGAGGCACTGGATCATGCTATCCGCCCCAAACTTCTCAAGGATTATGCAGGTCAGCCGGCTGCGTCAGAGCAGCTGGATATTTTTATTCCTGCGGCACGTAACCGTGGAGAAGCACTCGACCACGTATTAATTTTCGGTCCGCCGGGGCTTGGTAAAACCACGCTGGCGCATATTGTCGCTAATGAAATGGGTGTGAATCTTAGACAGACTTCAGGGCCGGTACTGGAAAAGCCTGGCGATCTGGCTGCACTGCTGACTAATCTTGAACCCCATGATGTTCTGTTTGTGGATGAAATACATCGCCTGAGCCCGATGGTGGAAGAGGTATTGTATCCCGCAATGGAAGACTACCAGCTGGATATTATGATCGGTGAAGGGCCAGCAGCGAGATCCATCAAACTGGACCTGCCACCGTTTACCCTGGTGGGGGCAACCACACGCGCCGGTTCACTAACCTCGCCACTGCGTGATCGATTTGGAATTGTGCTGCGTCTGGAGTTTTATAATATTCAGGACCTGAGTGCGATAGTGGAACGTTCAGCGTATATTCTGGGTGTCAGTATTGATACCGAGGGCGCACAGGAAATTGCTCGTCGTGCCAGGGGAACGCCACGTATCGCTAATCGCCTGTTGCGTCGTGTGCGTGACTATGCCGAAGTGCGCGCAGATGGAGTGATTAACAGGAAGGTTGCTGCCGAAGCACTGGATATGCTCAAGGTTGATGTGTATGGCTTTGATCATATGGATCGCAACCTGCTTACCACCATTATTGATAAATTCAGTGGCGGCCCTGTGGGTGTGGAAAACCTCGCTGCAGCAATTGGTGAAGAGCGGGATACCATAGAAGATGTTATCGAACCCTATCTGATACAGCAGGGTTTTCTAATGCGTACGCCTCGAGGGCGTGTTGCTACAGCCAATGCCTATCGACACTTTGGTCTTAAGCCACCGGGTGGTGATAAGGCGGGGGATTTATTCGCCGATGAATCTGCCAGTTAATCTATGGCTTAAGCATTGAATGTGATCGGGTGTAACCCCATCTGCTGTTACACAGCGTTTATAACTACATATGTCAGTAAAAAATATACCTGTATCACAATCCAGGGCTGTGAAATATTTAAAATGAAACAAGATTTAAAAAGACAGGTATCAAAATGAACTTTGAGTGGCCGGTGCGCGTCTATTACGAGGATACCGACTCCGGTGGCGTAGTGTATTACGCCAACTACCTGAAATTCATGGAACGAGCGCGGACCGAATATCTGCGTCATCTGGGCTTTCAGCAGGATCAGCTGATTGAAAATGATAATGTTATTTTTGCCGTTCGCAGGATACAGGTAGACTACATGCAGCCCGCGCGTTTCAATGATGCGCTTATCGTAACAGCGCGGGTCACAGAAATGAAAAAAGCCAGTATGTTATTCGAACAATACATCACACACACGGAAACAGGTCGCTTACTCTGTAAGGGAGAAATCCAAATTGCCTGTTTACAGGCGGATAGTTTTAAGCCCTGTGCTATCCCCCAAGCCATTCTGGAGACAACACGTGTCGACTGATCTTTCCCTGATTACCCTGATTGCCGATGCCAGTATTCTGGTGCAGCTAGTTATGCTGGTGCTATTACTGGCGTCCATTATTTCATGGTTTATTATTTTTCAGAAAAACCGCATGCTAAAAACGGTTGCCAGCGAGGCTTCTCGTTTCGAAGATGAATTCTGGTCTGGTGGAGACCTGAGTGAGCTCTATACCAGCCTGAGTCGACGTCGGCTGCAACGGGAAGGCATGGAAAAAGTTTTTGAAACCGGTTTTGCCGAGTTTGCCCGTTCCTATAAAACTACGAGTGACCCGGCGTTTATGATGGCGAGTATTCAACGTAGTATGAAAGTGGTGCTGTCCCGAGAGGAAGATAAGCTGGAATCTAATCTGTCTCTGCTGGCAACCATTGGTTCTACCAGCCCATATGTAGGATTATTTGGTACGGTCTGGGGTATTATGAATTCCTTTACTGCGCTGGGTGCGGTACAGAATGCCTCGCTCAATATGGTAGCCCCCGGCATCGCAGAAGCACTGATAGCAACTGCCATGGGACTGTTTGCAGCGATACCGGCGGTTATTGCCTATAACCGCTATTCCGATCAGGTGGAGCGACTCATTGGGCGTTATGAAAATTTCATGGAAGAGTTCACCACCGTGCTACAGCGTCAGTCACAGAGAAAATTTGCCGAGCAGAAAAAAGCCGAGCAAAGTGAACCGGTTGCAGAGGCAGGCTGATGGCAACCACTAAAAAACGCAAACCTATGTCAGATATTAACGTGGTGCCCTATATCGATGTGATGCTGGTACTACTGATTATTTTTATGATTACGGCACCCATTGTGCAGCAGGGCGTAGAAATTGATCTGCCACAGGCGGATGCAAAGCCGATGTCGCCTGATCAGGATGAGCCCGTGATTGTCTCCGTTAATCGTGAGGGTGATTTTTATCTTGATATCGGCGATGAGCCGGATAAACCCATTGATGCACAGCTCATGGTGAATCGTGTTGCCGCCGTGCGACAGATGAATCCGAATGTGCCCGTGCTGGTCAGAGGTGACCGTTTAGTTGATTACGGTCATGTAGTTGATGCAATGGTTCTGTTGCAGCGTGCTGGCGTAGAGAAAGTGGGTCTGATGACAGAGCAACCGGATAGCTAATATGCAGGCGAGTCTGATTGCACAAATTCGTGAGCATCCGCTGATGCTAACGCTGTCGATATTGCTGCATCTAATACTGCTGGCTATTCTGGCGGTGAGCCTGAGCCATACTCAGGCACCGAAGATGCCGCAGAGTAAAAAAATTGATACGGTTAAGGCGGTGGTGATCGATGCCAGTGTTGTTGAACAAGAAGTAAAAAAACTTCGCCAGGCAGAAGAAAATAAACGCAATGAAAAACTCGCAGAGCAGAAAAGACTGGAACAAAAGGCGCAGGATGCAGAAAAAAAGCGTCGTCAGGAAGAGAAACGTCTGGCCGATTTAAAGCGCAAACAGGAACAACAGAAACGTGAGCAGGCACAGCTCAAGCGTGAACAGGAATTAAAAGCTAAGCAGTTGGCCGAAAAACAGAAGGCTGAAAAAGCGCGTAAACAGAAAGAGCTTGAAGCCTTAAAGAAACAGCAGCAGGAGCTGGAGCGCAAAAAAGCCGAAGAACAGAAAAAACTGGCTGAGCTGGAGGCAAAGCGTAAACGGGAAGAAGAAGCGGCTCGACAGAAAAAGCTTGCAGAAGAAGCAGAGGCTCGACGTCGTCAGGAAGAACTTGAAATGCATCAGCAGATGCTCGAAGAAGAGCGCCGACTGGCAAAACAGAGTGCAGAAAACCAGCGTCTGTTGTTACAGTATATTTCTCGTATTCAGCGCAAGGTTGAGCAGAACTGGAATGCCCCTGCCAGTATGGTGGCCGGCTGGTCCTGTGAGGTGCTGGTCGAGCAGGATCGCTTTGGCGATGTGCAAAGTGTACAGATGAAACAGTGCACGGGCAGTGATGCATTTAAGAGTACGGTTGAGCGTGCCGTGCGTAAGGCATCCCCATTACCCGAGGCGCCTAATAATGATATTTTTGAAAAACGGCTGAATTTTATTTTTCGGCCTGATGTATAAAGCAAATGAAATTACTGAAAAAAATACTGATCGTTCTGATTTTTCTCTCACCTGCCGCACAGGGTGCATTACAGGTTGAGATTACCCGTGGTGCGGATAGTGCCATTCCAATAGCAATCGTTCCCTTTGAACGGCTAGGGCAGGTTATACCGGGTATGCATGATGTGTCGAGGATCGTCATGTCGGATCTGCAGCGTAGTGGGCGTTTTTCACCTATCGAGCAGAATAAACTGGTAGCTACCCCTTCAGATCTGGCGGATGTGAATTTCAAAACCTGGCGAGTAGCCGGTATCGATCATCTGGTGATTGGTAAAGTGAATGTGGTGAAGCAGGGACAGTACGAAATCAGTTTCCGCCTGTTAGATGTGTTCAAGGGTGTGCAGGTTCTGGGTTATCAGTTTGCCGCCAATGATTACAGTCTCCGTATGGTAGCGCATCGAATCAGCGACCTGATTTATGAAAAAATCACCGGTCAGAAAGGTGCTTTTCAGAGTAAAATTGCTTACATCACCACCGAGCGTAAGCAGGGTATGCAGCCCCTGTATCAATTACAGGTTGCTGATACCGATGGCTATAACCCACAAACCGTTTTAAGTTCATCACAGCCGATTATGTCGCCCTCATGGTCGCCCGATGGTAGCCAGCTGGCCTATGTTAGCTTTGAGTCACGCCGGCCACAGATTTTTATACAGAACCTGTTTAATGAGCAACGGACAGCGGTCACTTCATTTGAAGGTATTAACGGGGCACCTGTGTGGTCCCCAGATGGTAAGAAGCTGGCGTTAACCCTGTCGAAGGGCGGTAATCCGGATATTTATGTTCTTGATCTGGCGAGTCGCAAGCTGGAGCAGTTAACCCGTCACTGGGGAATTGACACTGAGCCGGCGTGGATGCCATCGGGTGATGCTCTGGTCTTTACATCCAGTCGTACAGGCAAGCCGCAGATTTATCGAGTTTCTGTGCGTGGAGGTAATCCACAGCGACTGACATTCGAAGGTAATTATAATGCCAGTGCAGAAGTATCTCCGGATGGTCGCAACCTGGTTTTTATTCAGGGTGAGGGAAATACATTTCGCGTGGCAACAATGGATCTCGTCAGTGGCTATACACAGACTCTCACAGAGGGACCACTGGATGAATCACCGAGTTATGCGCCGAATGGCAGTATGATTCTGTACGCCTCAACAGAACAGAATCGCGGTGTGCTGGCAGCGGTTTCCAGTGATGGGAATTTTAAACAGAAGCTGGTGTTAACCGAGGGTGATGTCAGGGAACCAACCTGGGGGCCCTTTAGTCAATAAGGGCGCAATCAGCAGAACAAACTGTGCGACAGGGAACATTTTCTACTGCCAGACAGTGTTAGCGTAATACTTTACAACCTGGCCGACAGGCCGGGGCTCAATGAAGAGCCCGACAGATACTTATTTCAGGGGAGCGAGCGATGGGCTATACAAAATTAATTCCAACCATGATGGTGTGTGGGCTGCTAACCGCCTGTGGACCCAATGTAAAAACCGATGATGCAGTGAATGGAGGTGCGGCAGCGGGTGCAGGCACGGGAAGCGGCGATTCAGGTTCAGGTGTACAGACTGGTGGCCTCAGTGGTTCAGGTCTCGGTGGTGGCACCGCGCTGGGTGGCGCTAGCGTTTCCTACGAGAAGTCAGCTATCAATGATGCCAGTAGTGTGCTGGCCGAGAAGGTGATTTACTTCGAATACAACAGTGAGCAGATCAGTGAAGAGTACCAGGTGCTGATCGCGCACCATGGACGTTACCTGGCAGCAAACCCGGATATGCGTGTGCGACTGGAAGGCCATGCGGACGAGCGAGGTAGTCGTGAATACAATGTCGCGCTGGCAAACCGTCGAGCTCAGTCGGTTCGACGCCTGGTGTTGTTCCAGGGGGTGGATGCAGGTCAGGTAGACGTGATCAGTTATGGTGAGGAAAAACCGGTGTCGCTGGGGCACGATGAAGAATCCTGGCGTATGAACCGCCGTGTTGAGCTCGTATATGAAGCGCGTTAACATAGCGCACCAGGAAGTCATTAGCCGGAGGCGTTAGCAGGCTTGGGCTTCAATATACATTTTAACCATGAGGCCATTGGCAAAATGAGCGTGAAGTCAGTGAAGAAACTACTAGGAGTCTTATTACTGGCCAGCAGTGTGGGCTTAGTTAGTCTGGCGCAGGCACAGAGTGTTGAACAGCGCCTGGCACGCCTGGAAAACCTGCTGAGTAATCAGGTGCTGATGGAACAGACACAGCGAATGGAACAGATGCAGCAGGAGTTGTCCAGCCTGCGCGAGCTGGCCGAACGCCAGGCACATCAGCTCGACCAGATCAAACAGCGTCAGCGTAATCTGTATCAGGATATGGATAGGCGTTTACATGATCTGGAAATCAAGGGCGGGATTACACCGAGTGCGTCCACTACGGCCGCATCCCCCGTGGCTGCACCGTCTTCATCATCACCGGTTGCTCCCCCCGCATCTGCTCCGGTGGCGGCTGTAACGCCGGTGACCGTACCAGTTGCCAGCCCGAGTGGTGATCGGAATGGTAAAGATGCTTATACAGCGGCATTTGATGTTCTCAAGCAGGGGCGCTATCCCCAGGCAATCACTGCTTTTCAGCAGTTTCAGCAGAAGTACCCGGAGAGTATTTATAATGCCAATGCTCAGTACTGGTTGGGTGAAGCCTATTCTGCCTCAAGAGATTACAAAACAGCCCTTGGTGAGTTCCAGAAAGTCATCAGCGAGTACCCACAGAGTACCAAGGTTGAAGGTGCGATGCTAAAAATTGGCTACACCTATTACGAGCTGCAGGACTGGGCGTCTGCCAGAACAGCACTTGAGTCGGTTGTGAATACCTACCCTGGCAGCACGGTTGCACGCAAGGCAAAAGAGCGTTTGCAGCGAATGAAGCGTGAAGGCCATTAAGCAAGTCGTAAGGAGGGCGTGATGTCCGACGCCCAGCAAACAGAATCCCGTTTACGTATTACAGAAATTTTTCACTCGCTGCAGGGTGAGTCATCTTATGTTGGTCAGCCGACTGTGTTCGTGCGCCTGACAGGTTGCCCTCTGCGTTGCGGCTATTGTGATACTGCCTATGCATTTACTGGTGGTGAATGGATGGAGCTTGCGCAGATACTCGAGCGTGTCGCCAGCTATGGTTCGCGTTATGTCTGTGTTACCGGTGGTGAGCCGCTGGCACAGAAAGCCTGTAGGGTGTTATTGAGTGAGCTCTGCGAGGCAGGTTATATCGTATCACTGGAAACCTCAGGTGCGATGGACATCTGTGATATTGATACCCGTGTTAAGCGTATTATGGATATCAAGACACCGGGCTCCGGCGAGGTGGCAAAAAATCGAGAGGGAAATATCGATTGCCTGAATAGCCATGATGAAGTGAAGTTTGTGATCTGTAACCGCGAGGACTACGACTGGGCAAAGGCGCAGTTGGTAGAAAAACAGCTGGCTTCCCGTTGCTCAGTGCTGTTTTCACCCGAACATCAGGGGCTAGAGGCCCAGCAGCTGGCCGACTGGATACTCGAGGATCAGCTTGATGTGCGCTTTCAGTTCCAGTTGCATAAATACCTATGGAATAACGAGCCAGGTCGATGACATCAAAATCTAAAAAAGCCGTTGTACTGGTATCCGGTGGGCTGGATTCGGCCACTGTGCTGGCGATCGCTCGTTCCCAGAAATATGACTGTTATGCACTGAGCTTCGACTACGGTCAGCGGCATAGTGCTGAGCTACAGGCGGCTAGTCGAGTTGCCAGGGCGTTGGGAGCCATCGAGCATCGGATTTTGCCTCTGGACCTGAGTGGCTTTGGAGGCTCGGCGCTTACCGATAACAGTATCGACGTGCCAACCACACCTGGTGAGGGTATCCCGATAACTTATGTGCCAGCACGTAACACCATTTTCCTGTCAATGGCCCTGGCCTGGGCGGAAGTGCTACAGGCAGATGATATCTTTATCGGCGTTAACGCTGTCGATTATTCCGGTTACCCGGATTGTCGGCCTGAATTTATCCAGGCCTATGAGACGATGGCCAACCTGGCCACCAAGGCTGGGGTCGAAGGGCATTATCTACATATCCATACGCCGCTTATCGATTTGACCAAGTCGGAGATTATTCAGCAGGGTATGAAGCTGGGTGTCGATTATGCGTTGACGATATCCTGCTATGCAGCAGACGAGGCAGGGCAGGCATGTGGTATGTGTGACTCCTGTCGTCTGAGGCGCAAGGGGTTTGAGGATGCGGGGGTTGCAGACCCTACCCTGTATCGTGACTGAAAAATTACAATTCTATGTCTTGTATTTTCATCAAAATACGGTAATATACGCGCCTTCCTGACGAGGCAAAGCTTTCTAGCAAGGCGGGGAAATAATACGGGCCGTTAGCTCAGTTGGGTGAACGGCGGGCAAGGAGCCGTGAACGCCTGACAGGAGTCTGGCCGGCGAAACTTCAATGCGAAGTGAGGGCAGGAGCCCGAACGCCAGTACAAATAGTTTTTCAAGATATGGGCCGTTAGCTCAGTTGGTAGAGCAGTGGACTTTTAATCCATTGGTCCTGCGTTCGAGTCGCAGACGGCCCACCATATTGCAGAAAGCCTGTCAGTTTACTGACAGGCTTTTTTATTTTGTGTCTTAAATTCTTATCGGCCGTTTTCTGGCTGTTTACTGCTGAAAAGCCAGTCAGTCCGCGAATAAACGCAAACAACGCGAGTCGTATCCATATTCTGACGCCTTGCTGGTGAGCCTGGCCTGGGAGCACTGTAAAAGTGGATCAAGCAATGTTTACATGCATAAAAAAACCCCAGCCTGTACAGGTTGGGGTTTTCTATTTTTAAAGCGTATTGCTTTATTACTTACGCACACCAGGACCGTTCAGTACCAGGCCGTTGCTCATGTAAGTATGGAAGTACTCAAGTGCACGGTACTCAGCAGACTGAGCCTTGAATGGCTTGGCGCGAACCTGCTTGTTACAACCACCGTAACGACGTTGTAGTGTGCCCATGCCATCACCGCTCTTGCTGGCCAGCGACCACTTGTTGCGGTAAACAGGGAAGTGCGAGGTATGTCCCAGCGCTGGGCTGAGGATATCTGCACGGATCTTGTTACCGGCGTTGTAGTAGTGACAGTCTGCACAGGACATGTTCAGCTGACCGCGTTTCGCGTAGAAGTGCTTCTTACCGCGCTCATACCAGGCCATTGACTCAGGCGTGTTAACGATATCAACAGCACCTTTTTTGCCACGTGACTTGTAAGACAGGTAAGCAGACAGGTGTGCAATGTCACCAGTTTTGTACTTCAGTGGTTTTTCACCATTCTTCTCGCGACATTCATTGATAGCCAGTTCAACAGTGATAACTTCGTTACGTGACTTATCGAAGTAAGGATACTTGTGAGTCATGCCTTTTTCCGCATCCGGGAAGCAGCTGGCGTAAGTCTTGCCATTCTTGAATGGTGTGTTGAACAGGGCTTCACCCTTGTCTACATAGATTTCGTATGGAGGAAAATCTTCGAATGCTTCCCATTGTTCACGTGAAGCTTTATCAATGGAGTAAACTCCGTTGGTAAAGTCCTGCAGAGGAACATCAGAGAAACGGCTCGTGTAGTATTTTTTGAAATCTTTCAGATCCTGTTCCGGGTTTGCAGCAGTACCAGCCAGTGGGGCTGCCAGCATGCAAAGCGCAGAAGCAATGACTGCAAATTTTTTCATGATAGTTACCTTTGGTTATAGTTCTAGGCGACAGACCCAACGTTACTTGATTTTAGCTTCAACAGAGTCGCTTTCGCCCTTGTTATCGACCCAGCTCATCTTCAGAACATCGCCAGCTTTTGCGCCGGAGAATTTGAAGGACAGGTATGGGTTTTTGGAGATAGCCGTACCCCAGTCTGCCGTTAGTACTTCCGTACCGTTATGAGTGCAGGTAACTTCCTGAATAAAGTGTGCAGGAATTTTCTTTCCTGTTTTCTTGTCTTTGCGTTGGCCGGTTTCCATTGCGTGGCTGATCAGAGCCTTAACAACGGTTTCACCGCCCTTGAGTTTTGCGCGTACTTTAATTGATTTAGCCATGATTATATTCCTCTAAACTGGATTAGCCGCCGCAGCCGCCAATTGTCACTTTAACTTCTTGCTTGCTGCTATAGAGCTTGCCACCGGCTTTCACCACAACAAGTACGTCGGATGTTTTACTCATTTTTACACGAGTTGAAACAAAACCTGCAGCGTTGCCACCCATCTTGAAGGTCGCAGTTAAAGGCGTTGGGTTTCCAGGAATAAGTATGCTGATGGCTTCAGTGCCAGCAATATCACTAGTTACAGTGATTGGTACTACAGCACCGTTCTCAGCAATTTCTGGTGCTTTCAGCGTGATATCACCGCTGTCAGCCATTGCGTCACTACCGAAGGTGCCGCTAACAGCGCCGTTCACATCGGTGGCTTCGAAAGCCGCTTTTGGCCAGGCTGCCAGTACGGTGCGAGGAGTGATTAGACCTGCGCTGACAGCAACACCCAGTGCGCTAACAGCGGCAGAGCGCTTGATAAAAGATCTACGATTCGTGTTCATCTTGATTACCTTTAAAACTTATAACGTGTGAATAAACTCAACAACCTTGTCAATTTCCGATGAGCTCATGATTTCATGTGCGCCAAACGGAGGCATGATGGTGTTAGGGTTGTTGGTACGCGCGTCAGCAATTTGTGCGCGAAGTTTACTCTTGTCTGGGAAACGGGCTTTCATTGCTACCAGTGGCGGCCCGATGTTGCCTGGGAGAGAGCCACCTTCAATCTGGTGACACGCGAGGCAATTTCCTTTTTTACGATCAAAGGCAATTTTCTTACCCTGTTCGACAACGGCTGCGTCTGCAGCTGTAGCGATACCGGGTAATGAAAAAGCAAGTGAGCCGAGTAATGCAGCAACGGATGTTACTGTAGAAAGGGCTTTAGCGGTGTACCGCATAATTCACTCCTCATTTATATATACGTGGAAATTTAAAAGGCCAGTCTTATAGATAGTACTCAGATTTAAAATATTCCATTGTTCTGCAGATTTTTTTACCGAAAACCAGGATTCCCAACAAGTGAAGAAACCAGTTTCTGATCTTTTATCTGTATCTAGTGCTTTAGTTATAGTCGTTGTCAGACTGGCTTCATTAGCATACTCGTTTCGCGGGTGATATCAAGCGAAATGTATATGCATTGTTAACGTAATAACCTATATATAAGCACTTTAGAATATTAAAATTTACCCTCCTTTTTAATCTGATCGGCAAGAGTCTGTTTACGTGATTCTAGACGTTGTCTGGTTAATTTGTTCAGCTCTGGTTGTTGCAGCGCATTGTTGACCTGCTGTATTGCCAGGTTTAAATAACCTTCCAGTTCGTACTCGTAGCTGGTCGCTTCCATGGCCAGTGAAACCTGACCATTAGCGAAGTATGCTCTGGCCAGAGTTTTATAAATTACGGGTAACTGGCTTTTCCTCAGCAGGGTGTTTAACAGTTTGACTGCTTCACTGGCCTTCTGGTTCAGAATGAGTGCAGTGGCATAACGAATGCTACCTGGTAGATATCCCGGATAGAGGTTTTCGATGTTTTCAAGTACCTCGAGCGCATGTTGTAACTGGTCATTACCAAGATAGGCATCAGACAGCGCGAGTGGAAACCAGGGATGTGGATTTTCTGTGATGATGTCTTTAAGTATGGGTATAGCCGCGGCAGGTCGATAGTCTGCGATATAGGCAATTGCCAATGTGTATCTGGATAGCAGGTTTTGTTCATCTGCTGGCAGGTTCTGGATGCGTTCAATTAACTGTTTTGCAGAGCTGGCGCTGGCGACAGCAACCCTGGCTCGAGTCAGTTGAAAGTCCAGGCTATCGAGAGGCAGCGACTGGTCTTTGGCTGTTAGTCGATTACTGGCCTCGGCAATTCGCGTGGTATTCAATGGGTGTGTTCGTAAATACTCCATCTGTGCCAGTACGTTATCAGTGCGTGACTGTTCCAGCAGGGTATTGAAAAAGTTTGCCATACCGCTGGGATTGATGCCAGATTTGCGCATCACATCGATGCCAATGCGGTCCGCCTCATGCTCGTTAGCGCGGGTGAAGTTAATCTGTGACTGAATGAGGGCGGCCTGGCTACCATATATGAGTGCAGCGCCGGCTTCCGGATTTTGAGATGCAACCAGAATGCCGGTGAGAATTGCAGCAAAGATGGCACCGGGTGCTGCGCTATTTTCTGTCATCTGCCTTGCAAGGTGGCGCTGTGTGACGTGGGAGATTTCATGGGCCATGACCCCGGCAAATTCACTTTCATTGTCGGCTTCGATAATAAGGCCGCTATGGAAGCCGATATAGCCATAAGGCCCGGCGAATGCATTAATGCTGGGAATACGTATTACGAAAAACCTGAAGTGCCCCTGGGGCGACAGACTATTTGAAACAAGCTTGAGTCCGAGTGAGCGGATGTAGTCGTTAACCTCCAGATCTTCAATAAATGGAACATTGGCTTTGAGAGTGCGATAGAAATTTCTACCCATGAGCTGTTCACGGTATGGTGTCAGCTCCCGTTGAGTGGGATCGCCAAGATCGGGTAGTTCTGCCATGGCAGGTATAGATAGCAGTAAGCCAAGTAGAAAGAGACCTGTTTTTTTCATTCAGCTGCTTCGATTTATGCGTAGTACAAATATGTCAGTGTTATTGCTTATTGTAAATTATGACCCGCTGCAGGCGGGAAAAGTGCCCGTAAATAAAAAAAGCCACTTGCAGAAGCAAGTGGCTTTTTCCTGAGGGGTGTAGGAACACAACCCGGGGGTAGTCGAATGTTTAAATTATTGTAGTTAGATAAACAGTGACTGAGTCGCGTCTGAAGACTCTTCGAAGTAAGTGGCAGCACCAACATACTCAACGCCATCGACGAACTGGTCGTGGTTGTAACCGAACAGTTCAACGGTCATCTGGCAGGCCAGGAACTTAACTTCTGCTTCCTGACACAGGTCGCGCAGCTCGTCGATGGTTGCAACACCACAGTTAGAGATGGTTTTCTTCATCAGGGTTGTTGCAATGCTGTCCATGAATGGGATATTCCACATGATATTAGGGATTTTGGGGCCAAAATCGATTTTACGCAGCCATTGTGGGCCCATAGGCATTTTCATTGGCATAGAAGGGTTACCTGTAGGGGTAACTTTCAGTGCGCTAGTGTCTTTCAGCAGCAGGTTAAGGCCGTAGAAAGTGAAAAATACGGAAGATTCCATACCCAGTGCAGCAGCCGTGCTTGCCAGGATGTATGGAGGATATGCCCAGTCCAGTGTGCCTTTTGTTGCGATGATAGTCAGCTTGGGATCGCTCATTGTTTCTCTCCTCATTTAATTGGCTGGGTAGCTGGGTTTCGCTGATGCTATTAACGCCACTTTGCCGCCGCAAATACCAAAATATATAAAAGTTAGTCGATCGTATTAGTTTTTAAACTTTAACCTTACAATTGAATACGAATAAAAGGCAAGTCTTACTATAAAAAAAAATTAATATACTTGATGGGTGGTTGAAGGGTGTGTGCCGCTAATATTATTCGTATGTGCATAAGTTGTTGATTTGTAGGCTCTAGTCGGGGTGTTTCCCATGTTCCGGGTAGCTGTTTTGTATATAATCTTTTGCTAATAAAGCTCAACAAGGACTCCCACTTGTCGGCAATATAGGGTAAAATCGATATATTAACGATCTCTTATATAGGTGATGAATTTATGTTCGGCATTAAAGAAATGGATGTGGACACATTACACTCGCACATCGCGGAAGGCAAAAAGATCCGTCTGGTCGATGTTCGAGGTGTTGCTGAGATGGCGCAGGGTATGATTCCCAATGCGGAGAAGTTGCCTTTACATACACTACCCGCGCGTCTGAATGAATTCGGCACAGATGAGTTAACCGTGTTGTACTGCCGAAGTGGTGCGCGATCTGCTCAGGGTGTGGGCTTTATGGCTCAACAGGGTTTCGATAATGTCTATAACCTGCGTGGTGGTATTATTGCCTGGGCCCAGAAGGGTATGCCGCTAGTGGCGTAAGCATAAGCCTGGATATCCACCTCAGAAGCCCCATGCTCAGGCATGGGGCTTTTTTGTGTCTGCATTAAACTGGTGTCGTGTTGCTGAAATGGCCCATTAGTCCGTTTTTACAGGCGGTCTGTAAGCTCTAGCAGGTAACAGGCAACAAATCCCCTGAA
Source organism: Gammaproteobacteria bacterium (assembly GCA_041589175.1). GTDB lineage: Bacteria > Pseudomonadota > Gammaproteobacteria > SZUA-229 > SZUA-229 > SZUA-229. The sequence continues at coordinate 828 of JBFHWF010000010.1, read as the reverse complement.
ACTGTGCTAGGAATAGTCACTCGCGGGTTTAGGCAAGCTCTCCAGGAACGCTCTCCGGAAAGCGCCTGGATAGGGTCTATTTGAGACATCTCATGTTTTATGTGCTTTTTTATGGATTTTTATATCGAAAGTTTGCATTCATCGATAACTTCTACTAAAACACTTTAAATATGCGTGTTTATGTCTTTATTTTTATTGACATTAACGGTTTCTTTTGAGAAGGTCTAGCGCTTCGCAAGGGCTCGCATCAATAAGGCGCCGGGAACGCTCCAGATAATAATCACACGTCTACCCAGGCGTATAAATCATTTTGAGGGTCACTAATTATGTCTCAAGGTATTAAGAAAACCTTAATTGCCCTGTCAGTTTCAGGCGTGCTGGCAGCACCATCAGCGTTTGCAACCAATGGCTATTTTGGCCATGGCTACAGCACCTATGAAAAAGGTCTTGCCGGTGCTGGCGTGGCTTACTCCCATGATTCCTTAGCTTCGGCAACGAACCCAGCAGGTTTGGTAAAAGTCGGTGAGCGTATGGATGTTGGTGCCGCGATATTTAATCCAAATCGTCAATATACAGCGAACAACGATGCTACTTTTGCATTGCTTGCGGATGGCTCTGACCCATTTCCAATCGCGCCAGGTACCTTTGAGAGTTCACATGACTACTTTCTTATTCCGCACATCGGTTATAACTGGATGCTAGATAGCACTACTGCTGTTGGTGTAGCGGCATATGGTAACGGTGGTATGAATACCAACTACAAGAATGTGCCATATCCATACATGGCAGGTGCATCAGGCACATTTGCAGCGGGAGCTGCTGGTGTCG